>JAZOQD010000020.1:0-4014 GCA_045655925.1 Acutalibacteraceae bacterium
AAAGGTGGCGAGCGAAACCGTAACAGCTTTGGCTCTTGTCACCCTGATTTTATACGCCAAATGAAAGCGCATAAATTTTCATAATATTATACCACGGTTTATTATTATTTACAAGTGATAAATATACCTTTTACCATACAAAAGAACAGAGCGAGGTGTTACCCTCGCTCTTATGCTTTATCAATCAAGAAATACCGAGACCAGCATATCGTGGCCACCTTTCCAAACATAGTATTTCCCCGAACCGTATGTTTTATCGGCAACCTTGCCAACTGTAACGCTGACATTGTAAGCTCTCATTATTCTTCCGTCAGGCATTATGTATAATTTCCCCGGTTCTATATCCATTTTTGATACATAATAGCCCTCGTAAGCCTCTAAAACCGCCTGTTTAGCTAATTCTTTAGCATTATCGGAATCTAATCTTTCTAATATCTTTTTTCTATATTGTTTCCCGCGGTTTTCTAACTTGTCATACCCTTTTGAAGCGTCGTTTTTTAACTTGATAAATTCGCCGTCTGCAGAGAAATAAATGTAAAAACAATTTTCATTATATTCCTCGCCTGTCTTTTGGGTAAATTTATAACAAACATTTCTATATGGCAGGGCGTCATCACTGGCTTCTTCAATAGTGAAATAATTTGTATCAATATACCGCCCTGCCATTTCCTTGGCCTTTTCTAAATATAACTTATTGCCCTCAGAATATTGAACATTACCAACGTCAAGGCTATCATCATCTGAAAACTCATACTCTGAACTTCTATTATATTTGTGCTCCTCGCCAAATTCTTCTAAATACCAATCGCCGAAATCCTTTTCGATTGTCATAGCCGAACCCGCCAAACAGTCACATTCATTAGAAGAAAACGGCAGAGCTTTTAATTCCATTTCATCAATATCCGAGTTTGCACAGGCAGATAAAGGGGTTAGCAACAAAAGAATCACCATTAATAATGCAAATTTTTTCATTTGTCACACCCCATTTCAATATTTTCTATATTCATTATACCATATTATATGTAACAGTGCAATCTACAAATTTAACAAAATCACATTTGAGGTTAGTCTAGTGTTTCTAATCGCTTCTTAGATTTATACAATGAAGGCTCCCTTATGTAAAGAGAGCGCGGACGACCATTGGTCGCCCCTATTGTTTGAAAATAAAACACTTGCTTTTTAGAATGTATCGGTGTATAATCTATAGGAAATCTTTGTTCCCTAAACGCGTTGAGGAAGGAAAGTAACAGTTTTTGCGGCAGAAAAGAGAATTGCGTCATCGGCTGAAAGCGCATCTGTTATGCTAAGCTGCGAAGTTCCCTTCGGAGCGGTTTTGCTGAATTTTAGTAGGCAATCCCGGAAAGGCACCGTTAAAAGCCAGAAGAGTGTTTGCTCTTTAAAAGTATCTGCTTTTAAAGCAAAAATTGCGGGTGGTACCGCGGAGTGATAGTAAGTTTACTCCGTCCCCTTATTTTAGGGGGCGGAGTTTTTTTCTATAATGATTGTAGTTAGTCGGAATGCTTTAGAGCGTTTCGATAAGCCGCTTTTTAAGTGGCTTTAGCAAAATGAAATCACAACATTTAATTTTGCACGACATTCATTGCAACGGAATAGGACAAATTTTTATTAAAAATTTGGCGCAAAATCAAAGATTTTGTTGCGAAACAGGATTGTTTCGCCTAACCTGTTCCACTATTTTAAGGAGGTTTTGAATTTGAAAGAGAAACTAAGTTTAATCAAGGAATCAGCACTTAATGCGATAAGTGCCGCAACCGATGAAAAAGCAATCGAAGAAATAAGAGTTTCGGTTCTCGGCAAAAAGGGCGAGCTTACAGCCATATTAAAGCAGATGGGCGGTTTATCCCCTGAGGAACGCCCCATTGTTGGCCAGTTGGCAAACAAAATAAGAGCTGAAATTGAAGCCGCTATTGATTCAGCAAAGAAAGCCTTTTCCGCCGAAAGTGAAAATAAAAAGCTGAAGGAAGAAAAAATCGATATAACTATGCCCTCTAAGCCTGCAAAGGTTGGCAAGCTTCATCCGCTTAATACCGTTTTAAACGATATGATTGATATTTTTCAGTCGATGGGCTTCGATGTTGTTGACGGCCCTGAGGTTGAAACCGACCACTATAATTTTGAGGCCTTGAATGTTCCCCAGGACCATCCTGCAAGAGATATGCAGGATACTTTCTATTTGGCAGAAAATCTGTTATTAAGAACTCAGACCTCTGCCGCTCAGATCAGAACTATGGAAACCAGAAAGCCACCTATTAAGATCATCTGCCCCGGCCGTGTTTTCCGCGCCGATGAGGTTGATGCAACCCATTCTCCCGTTTTCCACCAGATTGAAGGTCTTGTTGTTGATAAAAATATCACTATGTGTGATTTAAAGGGCGTTTTGGAACAGTTTGCTCATGAAATTTACGGACCCGATACCGAGGTTAAATTCCGCCCCTCCTTCTTCCCCTTTACCGAGCCCAGCGTTGAGGTTGACGTTACCTGCTCGGAATGCAAGGGTAAAGGTTGCCGCGTTTGCAAGGGCAGCGGCTGGATTGAGATTTTGGGTGCAGGTATGGTTCATCCGAGAGTTCTTTCGGCCTGCGGAATTGACCCCGAGGAATATTCGGGCTTTGCTTTTGGTATAGGTCTTGACCGCCTTACCACAACCCGTTATAAAATCAGCGATATCCGCTTACTTTTTGAAAACGATTTGCGTTTTCTTGACCAGTTTTAATTAGGAGGTAAGGAAAATGAAAGTCAGCTTAAGTTGGTTAAAAAAATATGTTGATATAGATATTCCCGTCCAAGAGCTTTGCGACCGAATGGTTATGGCAGGCTTTGAGGTTGAGGAAATGATTAACCTTGCCGATACTATGAAAAACGTTGTTGTCGGCAAAGTATTGGAAATGGAGCGCCATCCCGATTCTGACCATATGTTTATCTGCCAGATTGACTGCGGACTGGAAGAAAAGGTTCAGATTGTTACAGGCGCACAAAATGTTAACGTTGGCGACCTTGTTCCTGCGGCACTACACGACTCCTTGTTGCCTAACGGTATGCATATTAAAAAAGGTAAGCTTCGCGGCGTTGCTTCTAATGGTATGCTCTGCTCGGGCGAGGAGCTTTGCCTGACCGAAAGTGATTACCCCGGTGCCGAGGTTTACGGCATTATGATTTTAAAATCTGATGCAGGTGCCCCGGGAACCGATATGCGCGATGTTTTAGGTCTTAATGATTACATTATAGATTTTAAAATTACCGCCAACCGCCCCGACTGCCAGAGTGTTCTCGGTATTGCAAGAGAGGCCGCAGTTGTTTTAGGCAAACCCTTTAATATGCCTAAAACCGATTTTAACAATGCAAACGGAGATATAAATGATTATATCTCGGTGGAAAACCGCAATTTAGACCTTTGCCCAAGATACTATGGCAAGGTTGTTAAGAATGTTAAAATTGCTGAATCTCCCGATTGGATGAAAAAGTGCCTTACCGCTGCCGGTATGCGCCCTATCAACAATATCGTTGATATAACAAACTTTGTTATGCTCGAAACCGGTCAGCCGATGCATGCGTTTGACCTAAGAGATGTTAAGGGAGCAAAAATCATTGTTAGAAATGCTTCCGAAGGCGAGAAAATCACAACTCTTGATGAAAAAGAGCATACCCTCTCCCCCGAAATGCTTGTTATTGCTGACGGCGAAAACCCCTCATGCTTAGCCGGTATAATGGGTGGTCTTGGCAGTGGCATTAAGGACGATACCTCCGCTATTTTCTTTGAATGTGCAAAATTCCGCCGCGACAGCGTTAGAAAAACCGCAAGAAAGCTTGGCATCAGAACCGAATCAAGCGGCAGATTTGAGCGCGGCGTTGATATAATAAATGTAGAGTATGCTATGAACCGTGCCATGAGTCTTGTGGCAGAACTTGGTTGCGGTGAGATTATCTCAGGCAATGTTGATTTAAACGGCGGCTTGCCCGAAATGAGAAAGCTCGATGTCAAGGTCAGCGATATTA
>JAZOQD010000021.1:0-5464 GCA_045655925.1 Acutalibacteraceae bacterium
GCCATCGGGGTATTTGGACATTGCCTCGGTTCCCTCGCCTACTGTTTTATATATGAGGGTTAAGGTTTTATCATCATAATCGCAAACCGAGATAGGACGGCGGAGGTAAAATCCGTCTAGCTTTATATTGACAAACTGACCTGAACCTGAAATACCATCGGTATTGCCTTCTAAGACCATTTTATAAACGTTTTTCGCGATTTTTTCTTGCGATAAAATTTCAAAAATTTCGTTTTTCATTATCTGCCTCTCTAAAAGAGTTTTATGCATCAATAGTTGAAATGCAAATTGTTGTTTCCTCTAAAACATCAAGCAAGGTTTTAACGGTATCAAGAGAAGTAAAGATATTGACATTATTCTCGGTTGCAAGCATACGAATCTGATGACCGTCGCGCTTAGCGTGATCCTCGCCTGTAACATCACTTGTATTGATAATATAAGCAATATGGCCCTGACGGATTGCAGTAGGTATTTCCTCGCTGCCGTCACCAATTTTACCTAAGATATGGGTTCTGATTCCGTTATTTTTAAGGAAGTTACCTGTTCCGCTTGTTGCCTCGATATTAAAGCCAAGGTTATAGAAACGGCGGATAAGCGGGAGTGCCTCTTCTTTATCGTTATCTGCGACAGTTACGAAAACAGTTCCATAGTTCTGCAACTTCATTCCCGAAGCCTGAAGTGCCTTATTCATTGCTCGGTTGAGTTTATCATCATAACCGATTGCTTCGCCTGTTGATTTCATTTCAGGCGAAAGATAGGCATCAAGACCTCTAATCTTATTGAAAGAGAACACAGGAACCTTAACATACCATCTATCCTTTTCAGGAGGATAAATATCAAAGAGACCCTGCTCTTTTAAACTTTTACCCAAGATTACCTCGGTTGCAATATCTGCAAGGCTATAGCCTGTTGCTTTTGAAAGGAACGGAACGGTTCTTGAAGAACGCGGATTAACCTCGATAATATAAACCTCATCAGATTTATCAACAATGAACTGAATGTTATAAAGACCGATAATTCCAATTCCGAGGCCGAGCTTTTTGGCATACTGCAGAATTGTGCCCTTAACCTTATCGGAAATGCTGAACGGAGGATAAACACTGATAGAGTCACCGCTATGGATACCGGTTCTTTCAACAAGCTCCATAATACCGGGGACGAACACATTTATACCGTCGCAAATAGCATCAACCTCAACCTCTTTACCGACGATATATTTATCAACAAGAACTGGCTTATCCTCATCAATTTCAACCGCAGTTTTAAGATACTGGCGAAGTTGCTCCTCATTTGCAACAATCTGCATTGCACGGCCACCCAAAACAAAACTCGGACGAACAAGAACTGGATAGCCGATTTCCTTAGCGGCGGCGACACCTGATTCAATATCGGTAACCGCCTTACCCTTAGGCTGAGGAATATTAAGGTCCTTTAAAATCTTTTCAAAGGAATCTCTGTTCTCTGCACGTTCAATTGCGGCGCAATCTGTTCCAACGATTTTTACGCCCATTTTCATAAGAGGCTCTGCTAAGTTAATTGCAGTCTGACCACCTAAGGATGCAATAACGCCTTCAGGCTTTTCAAACTCAATGATGTTCATAACATCCTCAGGAGTAAGCGGTTCGAAATAGAGCTTGTCAGCAGTTGTATAGTCGGTTGAAACGGTTTCGGGGTTATTGTTGATAATAATAGCCTCGTAGCCCGAGTTTTTAATGGTTGTAACAGCGTGAACAGTTGAATAGTCAAACTCAACGCCCTGACCGATTCTGATAGGACCTGCGCCTAAAACAACTAGCTTTTTCTTATCAGTAAGACGCGATGCGTTATCATCGGAATATGAAGAATAGAAGTAAGGAATATATGCATTGGTATGGCAGGTATCAACCATTTTGAATACAGGGAACAAATTATGCTCTTTTCTGAATTTATAAACATCTAATTCCTGACATTTCCACATACGAGCAACATATTTATCGCTAAAGCCCATCTTCTTTGCGGCCTTTAAGGTTTCAAGGTCCTTAGGATTAGCCTTAAGGGTTTCTTCCATATCAACAATGCGCTTGATTGACTCTAAGAAGAACGGTGTAATCATTGTGATTTTATGAATTTCTTCTATAGAAACACCGCGAGCTAAAAGTTCAGCGATTCCGAAAATATTGTCAGCGCGGAATTCCTTAATATAATCAAGAATTTCCTCGTTAGACATATCATCAAATTTAGAGGCGTAGATATGGTTTACACCTATTTCAAGCGAACGAGTGCCTTTTAACAAAGCCTCCTCTAAGTTGGAGCCGATGCCCATAATTTCGCCTGTTGCTTTCATCTGGGTTCCAAGCTTATTTGATGCGCTTGTGAACTTATCGAACGGGAAACGCGGGAATTTTGCTATAACATAGTCAAGCTTAGGTTCGAAAGCCGCGTTAGTATTTGCAATTTTAATCTCCTCAAGAGCCATACCAACCGCAATTTTAGCGGTAACTCTCGCAATCGGATAACCCGAAGCCTTCGAAGCCAAAGCCGACGAACGCGAAACTCTCGGATTTACCTCGATCAGATAATATTCGGAAGAATTGGGGTTAAGTGCAAACTGAACGTTGCAACCGCCCTCGATTTTAAGTTCTTTAATGAGTTTGATTGCGCTATCGTTAAGCATCTTAAGGTCATGGTCGTTTAAAGTCATAATCGGTGCTACAACAATAGAGTCACCCGTATGAACACCAACAGGGTCAATATTTTCCATGCCGCAAATAGTTATTGCATGGTCATTAGAGTCACGCATAACCTCAAACTCGATTTCCTTATAGCCTTTAACACTCTTTTCAATAAGAACCTGATGGACGGGAGAAAGCTTGAAAGCATTGGTTCCGATTTCTATAAGTTCTTCCTCGTTATATGCAAAGCCGCCGCCTGTTCCACCCAAAGTAAATGCAGGGCGCAAAACAACGGGATAACCGATTCTCTCGGCAGCTGCCTTTGCTTCATCAAGTGAATATGTTATTTCGGAAGGAATAACAGGCTCTCCTAATGACTGGCAGAGTTCTTTAAACATCTCGCGGTCCTCTGCACGCTCGATACTCTCGCTGCTTGTTCCAAGCAATTCAACACCGCATTCCTTCAATACACCTTTTTTCTCAAGCTGCATTGCAAGGTTAAGACCGGTCTGTCCACCGATACCCGGCAAAATAGCATCGGGTCTTTCGTGGCGGAGAATTTTTGCAACATACTCTAAAGTAAGAGGCTCCATGTATACCTTATCAGCGATTGTGGTATCGGTCATAATAGTTGCAGGGTTAGAGTTTACAAGGACAACCTCATAGCCCTCCTCTTTAAGTGCCAAGCAGGCCTGAGTTCCTGCATAGTCAAACTCGGCGGCCTGACCGATAACGATAGGGCCTGAGCCGATAATCAAAATTTTCTTTAAATCTGTTCTTTTTGCCATCTTCTTTTCCTCCGCTACTTTTCTATCCAACAAATTTTATCATCTAAAACTGTTAAAACACATCTGCCGTTAACCTTTTGGTTTTCAAACGGTGTGCTTCTGCCCTTTGAGAGAAAGTTATCAGGATTTATAGTTTCCTCTGCCTCTAAATTCCAGACGCAGAAATCGCTTTCCTTCAAAGGAATGCCGAAACGCTTTCTCGGGTTTATGCTCATCAGTTCTATCAGTTTTTCAAGGGATATGACTCCCGTTTTAACAAGGTTTGTATATAAAAGCTGGAACGCCGTTTCAATTCCAACAATTCCCATTGCGCTATCTTTTAGCCCTTTAGATTTTTCCTCAGTGCTATGGGGTGCATGGTCGGTTGCTATCATATCGATAGTTCCGTCTTTTATGCCTTCAATTAGCGCCACCCTATCCTCCTCACTTCTTATGGGAGGATTCATTTTAAACCTACCCTCATCCTTTAGCATACTGTCATTCATAAGCAGGTAATGCGGACCGGTTTCACAGGTTATATCAACACCCTCGGCCTTTGCTTTTCTTATAAGCTCAACACTTTCCTTAGTTGATATATGGCATACATGGTATGGACAGCCTGTTTCCTTTATAAGTTCGGTATCGCGCTTAATCGGACCCCATTCGCTCTCACTGCATATACCCTTGTGACCGTTTTTCTTTGCATAGTCTCCATCATGAATATAGCCACCAAAAAGTAACGAATTATCTTCGCAATGAGCCACAATCATTTTACCTAAAGCTTTTGCCTTCAGCATCGCGGCCTTCATCATTTCAACATTCTGAACTCCGCGGCCATCATCCGAAAATGCTATAACATCTTTAGCCATTCCATCTAAATCAGAGAGCTGTTCGCCTTTTTCTCCAACGGTTATCGAACCATAAGGATAAACATCTATTACTGCATCTTTTTTTATAGCATCTAGTTGAAGCGCAAGGTTTTCAACGCTATCGGGCACAGGGTTTAGGTTTGGCATACTGCAAACCGCGGTATATCCACCGTGCGCCGAGGCTTCGGTCCCAGTTTTTATAGTTTCTTTATAAAAAAATCCCGGCTCTCGAAGATGAACATGAACATCAACGAAACCGGGAAAAATAAAATATCTATCCGATGAAATTTCATTAGCGAAAGAAGAAGAAATACCGCCGTTCTCAACAAGAGATGAAAACGCCTTAGCGAGCTGCTTTGTTATGTTTTTCGAGCCGATGTATTTCATTTTACTTCTCCTTTATTAGATAAAAAGCCCACCGATATCGGCAGGCTTATAGCACAAAAACAAGGAGCCATAAAAGCCCCAACAAGCTATATAACTATCTTACCGACATCTCTGTATCGAATTAAAGATTTATTTCTAATAGATGATACCATAACCGACAATGTTTGTCAAGGCGTCAAACGCTAAAATCAGCATAATATTTTATAAAAAATTCCCACCGAAAAAGCTTCGGTGGGAAAATAAAATATTATTTAATAGCGGTGGTTTTTTCCTTCTGAATAACGTCATGAGCGCCGCCCTCAACAATACTTGTTGCGGAAACAAGTGTGAGCTTAGCCTTTTCTTGAAGTTCAGGAATAGTTAATGCGCCGCAGTTGCACATGGTTGATTTAACCTTAGAAAGCGATAATGCAACATTATCTTTTAATGAGCCTGCATAAGGAACATAGGAATCAACGCCCTCCTCAAAGGACAGCTTCTTATCGCCGCCGAGGTCATATCTCTGCCAGTTACGAGCACGGTTTGAACCTTCACCCCAATACTCTTTATAATAGTTGCCGTTGATAGCAATCTTGTTTGTCGGGCTTTCATCAAAACGAGCGAAATAACGACCGAGCATCATAAAGTCAGCACCCATTGCAAGAGCAAGAGTCATATGATGGTCGTGAACGATACCACCGTCAGAGCAAACAGGAATATAAACACCTGTCTTTTCAAAATATTCGTCCCTTGCTTCGCAAACCTCAATAAGTGCAGTAGCCTGACAAGTCGGATCGTAGCCATGTCGTTC
>JAZOQD010000022.1:0-1631 GCA_045655925.1 Acutalibacteraceae bacterium
CTTTCGGGTATGACCGGAACTGCTATGACCGAGGACCAGGAGTTCAGGCAGATATATAGACTTGATGTTGTTGAAATTCCTACTAACAAGCCCGTTATTCGAGAGGATAAGCCCGATGTTGTTTATAAAACCGAGCGAGCAAAATTCTTGGCGGTTATAAATAACATTGTAGAGTGCCATGAAAAAGGTCAGCCTGTCTTGGTTGGCACAATTTCTATTGAAAAATCCGAGCTTTTGAGCGCACTGCTTAAAAAACGCGGCATAAAGCATAATGTTTTGAATGCAAAGCATCATGAAAAGGAAGCCGAGATTATTGCTCAGGCAGGTAAATTTGGCGCCGTTACCATTGCTACTAATATGGCAGGTCGAGGCACCGATATTATGCTTGGCGGTAATGCAGAGCATCTTGCAAAATCGGAATTAAGAAAACTCGGCTACAGTGATGAGATTATTTCTGAGGCAACCGGTTTCGCCGATACTTCTGACCCCGATATTTTAAAAGCAAGAGAAGAATATGCCGAATTTTATAATACCTTTAAAGCCGAAATCGCACCCGAGGCTGAAAGGGTTCGCGAGGCAGGCGGATTGTTTATCATAGGAACAGAGCGCCATGAATCCCGCCGAATTGATAATCAGTTGAGAGGCCGTTCAGGTCGTCAGGGTGACCCTGGTGCCAGCCGATTCTATATTTCGTTAGAAGATGACCTTATGCGTCTGTTCGGTGGCGAGAGGGTTTATAATATGATGAGCGCGCTTAATGTTGATGAGAATATGCCTATTGAAACGGGTATTATTTCGCGTTCGATTGAAAGCGCTCAGGAGAGAATTGAATCGCGCAACTTTGCTATTCGTAAGAGCGTTCTTGATTATGATGATGTTATGAATAAGCAGCGTGAGCTTATCTATGGTCAGCGCAACCGCGTTTTAGACGGCGAGGATATAAAGCAAACTGTTCATAAAATGATAACCGATACCATTTCTTCGGCTATTGATACCTATTTGCCCGGCGATATAGCAGATGATTGGGATTTAGAAGGTCTTAGAAATTACTTCCTCGGTTGGCTTACTACCGACAAAAGCTTCCGCTATTCAGTCCAAGAGCTCAATAAAATTGACAAGTCTGATATTGAAGCTGAACTTTGCGAGACCGTTGATAAACTCTACGAGGAAAAGGAAAGAGAATACGGCGAGCAGGTTATGCGCGAGGTTGAGCGCGTTATGCTGCTCCGCAGTGTTGATACTCATTGGATGGACCATATCGATGCTATGGATGAGCTTCGCAGAGGTATCGGTCTGAGAGCCTACGGTCAGCACGACCCTGTTATTGCTTATCGCAACGAAGGCTATGATATGTTTAATGCTATGACCGAGTCAATAAGGGAGGACACAAGTAAGGCAGTGCTTTGCGTCAGAATCAAAAAAAATGAGGAACAGATTGAGCGCAAAAAGGTTGCCGAGGAAGAAGCACAACCGACCAATATCACGGTCCGCGGAAAAGGTGTTGTTAGCAAAAATGCGCCTTGCCCTTGCGGAAGCGGTCTTAAATATAAGCGCTGCTGCGGAAAAGATGTTGACTGATACTTGACATTTTAAATGAAAGTGGTATAATAACTACAAATTTAACAGAAAAG
>JAZOQD010000023.1:0-5174 GCA_045655925.1 Acutalibacteraceae bacterium
TCTTGATTGCTTCCTGAACAGCAGGAATTCTTGAAGAACCGCCAACCATGAGAACCTTGTTGATTTCGCTTGTTTTAAGACCTGAGTCGCTCATTGCCTGACGAACGGGGCCCATAGTTGCTTCAACAAGGTCAGCAGTAAGCTCGTTGAACTTAGCTCTTGTAATAGTTGCCTCATAATGTTTAGGACCTGTTGCATCTGCAGTAATAAACGGGAGGTTAATATCTGCAGAGGTCATACCCGAAAGGTCAATTTTGGCCTTTTCTGCAGCCTCTTTAATACGCTGCATAGCCATATTATCGTTAGAAAGGTCGATACCGTTCAGGTTTTTGAAATCAGCAACAATCCAATCCATAATTCGTTTATCAAAATCATCACCGCCAAGACGGTTGTTGCCTGCAGTTGCAAGAACCTCCTGAACGCCGTCGCCCATTTCGATAATCGAAACGTCGAATGTTCCGCCGCCGAGGTCATAAACCATAACCTTCTGGTCATCTTCCTTATCAACACCGAAAGCTAATGCGGCTGCAGTAGGCTCGTTGATAATTCTCTTAACATCAAGGCCTGCAATTTTACCTGCATCCTTGGTTGCCTGACGCTGAGCATCAGTGAAGTATGCAGGAACAGTGATAACAGCCTCGGTAACGGTTGTTCCGAGATAGCTCTCTGCATCGGCTTTAAGCTTCTGGAGCAAAATTGCCGAAATCTCCTGAGGAGTATATTTCTTACCGTCAATATCAACGGTATATTCTGTTCCCATTTCTCTTTTGATAGAAATAACTGTTCTGTCAGGGTTAGTAATAGCCTGACGCTTTGCAACCTGGCCTACCATTCTCTCGCCTGCTTTTGAGAAAGCAACAACGGAAGGAGTTGTTCTACCGCCTTCGGCGTTAGGAATAACGACTGCCTCGCCGCCTTCCATAACGGCAACGCAAGAGTTAGTTGTTCCAAGGTCAATACCAATGATTTTTCCCATAATAATTTCCTCCGAAAATAAATATTTAAAAGTTTAAAACTTAGTTAGCAACTGCAACCATAGCGGGACGAATAACCGTATCCCCTATTTTGTAGCCCTTTTGGAGCACTTGGCTTATAACATTTTCGCCAAGCGACTCATCATCTATATGCATAACGGCCTCATGGAATTTTGGGTCAAAGGCTTCTCCAACCTTGCCTATTTCAACCATTCCAAGCTCCGCAACTGCCTCAGTCAGCATTTTAACCGTTAGTTCAACGCCCTTAGCATAATCGGCGCTATCCTTATCGGCCGATGCTGCACGCTCAACATTATCAAACACAGGAAGGAGTTTTTTAAGCATTCCCGCCTTAACATATTCGGCGGCTGAAATACTCTGCTCGGTTGTTCTGCGTTTATAGTTATCAAATTCTGCGGCGGTTCTGAGAAGTAAATCCTTTTGCTTTGCTATTTCCTCTTTCAAAGCAGCGATTTCTTCCTGATATTTACTTTTCTTCTGTGAACTCTTTTTAGCGGCAGGCTTTTCACCGGAAGCTTCAACATCAACATTTTTCTCATTTTCTGCCATAAATATCATCCTTTCTGCTAAAATTTATTCATCGAAATCTCTGATTGCCTGAGTCATAACCTCGCCGAGCTTAGTTGCAAAGTATTCAACGCTCGAAATTATATGCTCATAGGCCATTCTTGTTGGTCCTAAAACGCCAATTCTGCCGATATCCTTACCGCCTAAGCGATATTTTGCAACAACAAGGTTCGATGGCTTTAATTCATCAATTCCCGTTTCATCACCGAATACAATTTCAATATCATCTTTAGTATTAGTAAGTATTGAGAACAGAGATTCCTGCCTTGTCAGCAAGCTTAGAATTGCTCTTGCATCATACTCGTTAGAATAGCATTTAAGGAGATTTGACTCTCCCTTAACGCTGATGCTTTTTGACTGCAGCTCCTCTGCCATTTCATAAACAGTTGTAAGCAACGGCGTTATATATAAAGAAACATCATTAGATTTTGCAACCAATGATTGCAAGAAAGCGGGAGTAAACCTTTTAAGCTCAATACCTACAATATCCTCGTTAACGGTTTTCAAAAACTCGGAAAGAACATTGGGCGCAAGGTTAAAGGCGCTACGGCAAATTCTGCTTCTTGCCAAGCCGTCAGAAGTAATAAGTAAAATGAGAACCGTTCTGCTTCCCATAGGCAAAACCTGAATTTTATGGATAAAGGTTTCATCCTTGGTTACGGTTGCCATAATCGTTGGGAAGCCGGTCATATCCGAAAGCACTTGACCTGCTATAGAGGATAAATGCTCAGGATCTTTAGAAGCATCGGTAAGCATCTTATCAATTATTATTCTTAAATCGGCAGGAACTTCACGCCTTTTCATAAGGTTTTTAAAATAGAAGTTGTAGCCAACGCTTGTGGGTCTTCTTCCTGCAGAGGTATGAGGCTGATCCAAAAGCCCGAGCTCACAAAGCTCACTCATTTCATTGCGAAGGGTTGCAGACGAAACATCAAGGCCACTTAATTCGATAAGTAGTTTTGAACCAATCGGCTCGCCTGTTTTGATATAATTCTTAATTAAAGCTGAAAGAATTATTCTTTTTCTCTCGCTGAGTTGCACCTTAAGCTCACCCCTTGCTTTCCCACTTTTAGCACTCTCCACTCGTGAGTGCTAACAACCTTATATTAACATAAATTTTCCAATTGTCAATAGTTTTTCCTTAAATTTTGAAAATATTTTTTGACTTTCCCTGACCTTTGCGCTTTTTCACCCTAAAATAATAGAAAATCATTTATTATAACTGCTTAAATATTGTTATTTTATTAAACAAATAATTTATTATTTTAACAAAGTTGTTAATATTATCTTTTTATTGTGTTAAAATGTTGACAATAACCTGCAAATATAGGATAATATCTTCATAATTAAACTGGAGTTGATATAATATGGGACTTACAATTGCGCAGAAAATTATCAAAGCGCATTTAGTTGACGGTTCAATGGTTCCCGGAGAGGATATCGGTATTAAAATTGACCAGACTCTTACTCAGGATGCAACCGGAACAATGGCATACTTAGAGTTTGAGGCTATGGGTGTTGAACGTGTAAAAACAGAGCGCTCGGTTGCATATATTGACCATAACACCTTGCAGACCGGCTTTGAGAATGCTGATGACCACAGATTTATTCAGTCAATTGCTAAAAAGCACGGTATTTATTATTCAAGACCCGGTAATGGTATTTGCCATCAGGTTCATTTAGAGCGTTTTGGTATCCCCGGTAAAACTTTAATCGGTTCTGATTCTCATACGCCGACAGGCGGCGGTATTGGTATGCTGGCTATCGGAGCCGGCGGAATGGATGTTGCTGTTGCTATGGGCGGCGGTGCTTACTATACCCCTATGCCCAAAATGATCAGGGTTAATCTGCTCGGCAAGCTATCCCCCTTTGTTTCGGCTAAGGATGTTATTTTAGAGGTTTTGCGCCAGTTAAGCGTTAAAGGTGGCGTTGGATATATAGTTGAATATGCCGGCGAGGGCGTTAAAACCCTTTCTGTTCCCGAAAGAGCAACCATAACCAATATGGGTGCAGAGCTTGGTGCTACCACCTCTATCTTCCCCTCTGACGAGATAACAAGAAAATTCTTATTAGCCCAAGGTCGCGAGCAAGATTTTACTCCTTTATATAGCGATGAGGATGCAGTTTACGACAAAGAAATCTCTGTCAATCTTTCAGAATTAGAGCCTCTTGCCGCAGCACCTCATATGCCTGATAACATTAAAACCGTCAGTGAGCTTAAAGGTCTTAAGGTTGACCAGGTTCTGATTGGAAGCTGCACCAACTCTTCCCTTTATGATATGTTAAAAGTTGCCGCTATTTTTGACGGCAAGACGGTTGACCCCTCTGTTTCGGTTGGTATTGCGCCGGGAAGTAAGCAGGTATTTAATATGCTTGCCGAATGTGGAGCATTATCTAAGCTTATTGCAGCAGGTGCCAGAATTTTGGAATGTGCTTGCGGTCCTTGCATCGGGATGGGTCAATCGCCCAATTCCAAGGGTATCTCTTTAAGAACCTTTAACCGCAATTTTGAAGGCCGTTCAGGAACTAAGGATGCAGGCGTTTACTTAGTAAGCCCTGAAACTGCAGCAGCGGCGGCACTCACAGGTTATTTTACTGACCCGAGAGAGCTTGATGCCGATATCAAGAGCATTACCTTGCCCGATAAGTTTATGATAAATGATAATATGGTTGATGCACCTGCATCTATAGAAGATGCAAAGGATGTTGAGATTCTTCGCGGCCCTAATATAAAGCCTTTCCCCAAGGCAGAGCCTATCGGCGATACAATAGCCGCAAAGGCAGTTCTGAAGGTTGGCGATAACATCACAACTGACCATATTATGCCGGCAGGCGCAAAGATTCTTCCCTACCGTTCAAATATTCCGCATCTTTCCAATTTCTGCTTCACTGCTTGTGATGAGCAGTTCCCTGAGAATTGCAGAAAAGAAGGAAAAGGCATCATTATTGGCGGTGAAAACTATGGGCAGGGTTCATCGCGTGAGCATGCCGCGTTAGTTCCGCTTTATCTCGGCATCAAAGCAGTTGTTGCAAAATCGTTTGCAAGAATCCATGTTGCCAACCTTATAAATGCAGGTATTCTGCCGCTTACTTTTAAGAACGCGGCTGATTATGACAAGATAAGTCAGTTCGATGAACTTCAATTTACCGATATAAAGAATAACATTATAAACGATAAGCCCGTTATTTTAGAGAACAAAACCACAGGCCAAGCATATGAGGTCGTTCCTCAGCTTTCAGGCAGAACCAAGGCTATTATTCTTGCAGGCGGACTGCTTAATTACACAAGAGATAATTCCAAATAGAGAGGATTTATAATTATGAACAATGAAAACATTAAAAGCGCTGTTAAAAAGTTTGAAGAACTGCTGATAAAACAGCAGGAACGCGCCGAAAGAATTAAACAGGATAAAGAGTTTGTTGATTATTCTAAGCTTGATAAGCTTATAATCGGTGTTTGCGGCGGCGACGGAATCGGTCCCGTTATCACCCATGAGGCAGAGAGAGTTCTCCGTTTCTTGTTGGCATATAAGGTTGATGCCGGCAAAATTGAGTTTAAAGAGATTGACGGTCTTACCATTGAAAATCGTGTTGCAGTAAACAAGGCTATTC
>JAZOQD010000024.1:0-6253 GCA_045655925.1 Acutalibacteraceae bacterium
AGAACGACATGGCTACGATCCGACTTGAGATATTTATTACGCTGATTTAAGCCCCGTTATCGGTTCCGAGCAAGGCGGTATAAGGCCGGTACTTATTGTTCAAAACGATGTTGGTAACAAATTCAGCCCAACCGTTATAGCGGCGGCGATAACAAGTCAGCGCGATAAAACCAATCTTCCAACCCACATCCACGTTGATGCCGACGGATGCGGATTATCCAAAAATTCCATAGTTCTGTTAGAACAGGTCCGAACCATTGATAAGCAACGATTAAAAGAAAAAATGGGCAGTCTTGACACTGCAGCTATGAGCGAAATTGACCGCGCATTATCAGTAAGTTTCGGGCTCAATCAGTAAAAGAAAAATGCAGGGTTTCCCCTGCATTTTTTATTTGTATTCGTTATAAACCTCTAACAACTTGTGCGGATAATCGGTCATAATTCCGTCTGCGCCGATTTCAACCAATCTTCTCATTTCATCCTGCTCGTTTATAGTCCAATAGTGAACGGCAATGTTATGCTTATGAGCCTTATTGACAAAGCTCTTGGTGCTTAAATTGAAGCCGATCTGCTCGGTAGGAAGCTGGAACACGCAAACCTTATCAGCAAAGAAAACATCGAGGTTAAGCATCTGAAGAACGAAGAATGCAGTTGCGCCGTCGGTTGCAGGTGAGAATTTGAAATCCTCGGGAACCTCGCCCGATTTCTGCAATTTCTTATATTCAGCATATAATTCCTCATGGAAGCTTGCAAGCACTACTCTGTCAAACGCATTATGCTTTTTAAGAAGTCTTAAAACCTCTTCTAATGCTTTAAGGCCAAGCTCGCCCGACTGTTTTATTTCAACATTTATTCTGTTCTCGGGGAATGAGGTTATAAGCTCCTCTAAGGTTGTTGCAAGAAATACCTTCTCATCTCTGGCGGTTACGCCTTCGGGATATGTAACATCAGTAGGATATTTTTCCTGCCCGTTTTCATCCTTAAAATGCTCTCTCTCGCCCGAAAGCTGCTGGTTATCGTCAGTAGGATTAGTATAGCCAAAATCAACCTTCTCTGAAATAAGGTCGGAATAATTCCAATCGGCAATAGCACCTGTTACATTGGTCTTGCGGTCGAGCGTTGTATCATGTGAAAGGATAACAACGCCGTCTTTAGTAATGCTGACATCGGTTTCCATCATAACGCGTTTGTCAACGCTATAGGCATTATAAAAAGCCTCTAAGGTGTTATCAGGGAACTCCTTGTTTCCTCCACCGTGGGCAATCAATATCGGAATATCTCCGTCTTTGCGCATTGAGTTATCATAAGCATAATTCTGAGACCTCGGTAAAAGTGCAATGATAGTATAAATAACAATAAGCGATGCTAAAACTATAGCGGTTATTTTCAGTCCTTTTTTGGCTTTCATGATTTTTCTCCTTTTAAATTATTATTTTAAACCCTAAATCTTTAATAAGCTCAGGGTCATGGAGCAAAAGCGGAACATAATGAGGCTTTCCGTATTCCTCGATAAACGCTTTGTTTTTCTCTAAATTGCGGCTGGCGCCCGAGGGCTTATTCTCCCTTAAATTATCCATAGTATAGCATTCATCGCCGCAAATCGCATAGATTATATTACCGTGCTTTATAAGAACAATGCTTGAATCATCTGAGTGACCGCCAATATGCTTTATCATAACATCGGCAGTTATTTTTATTTCGTCCTTAAATGTGAAAACCTTTTTATGTTCTTTTAAATATATTTCGGCTTCGCTAAGCCCTGCTTCGTGGATATATATGTTTGCGTCTTTATAATATTTAACGCCTTCCGTGTGGTCGCTATGCGAATGGGTTAATATAACATCGGTTATATCCTCTGGAGTTAAACCGTATTCCCTTAAAATGTTAACGGGTGAAGTATGCTCAAAAAGCGGAAAGCCCGGCATTGTATCACACCCTGTATCAACAAGGATTTTCTTGCCATCCTGCTCAATTAAAAAGAACAACAATGAAATGGGTAACTTCTTTTCTCTGCTACCGCCAACAAAAGCCATGCCCTCATTAATCTCAGTTTTACCGAATTTCAATGCAACTATTTTCAACTCATCACCGCCTCGAAAGGCATTCCAAAATCCTATTCTTTTTAAAAAATATACCACACTTAAATTGAATATGCAATAAAAAAGCCTTAGGAAACCTAAGGCTTTTCTGTATTTTCTTATTTTGCAATATTTCTTGCGCTGACCTTTCCCTCCGGTTTGATTTCGCCGGCTTTAGTAAGCGCAACCTTTGTCAAGAACGGACCGACAAGTTCATAAACTAACACCGAGAAAAGTGTTATATTGGCAACAATGAGTCCCTCAGGGCCTAACTCCTCAGCTTTTATGGCCATTCCAAGAGCAACTCCTGCCTGAGGCAACAATGTTACGCCTAAATACTTAACAATATTAGGGTCGCATTTAACCGCCTTAGCGCTTAACGCTGCACCAAAATATTTGCCGAGCGAGCGAGTTAAAATGTAAACCAAGCCTATTCCGACAACTACTATATCCTTAAAGGTTGCAAGTTCTAATTCGGCACCGCTTATAACAAAGAACAAAACGAATAACGGTGCGGTCCACCTATCTACCCTATCCATAAGTTCTTCCGAAAAATCGCACATATTGCAGAATACTGTTCCGAGCATCATACAGGTTAGCAAGGAGGAAAAAGCAATATGAATACCGAAAACCTTAAACTGCAGCATTGAAAGTGCAACGGTGAGCAGCACAAAGGTTACAGACATGGCAAGTCTTTTTGAGCGCGAATGGAAAAATCTTTCAAAGAATGTAAACAAAACACCCATTATATAGCCAAGCGCTAATGATAAAACGACCTCTAAAATCGGTTCTACAACAACCGAAAGGACATCAACATGGCCCGACATAAGCGCCTTTGCAACACCAAATGATACCGCAAAAAGAACGAGGCCGACCGCATCATCAAGTGCTACTATCGGTAAAAGAATTTCGGTGAGCGGGCCTTTTGATTTATACTGCCTGACGACCATTAAGGTTGCGGCAGGAGCGGTTGCAGAAGCAACTGCACCTAAAACTATAGCCGAAGGAAGCGGCAATTTATCCGGAATAATAAAATGCAAACCTATTAAGGCAGCATCAACGAGCAACGTTGCCGCAACAGCCTGAACAATACCAATTACCGTTGCCTGTTTTCCGGTTTTTTTGAGCTGAGCCAAGCGGAACTCGTTGCCTATTGAAAAAGCGATAAAGCCTAAAGCAACATCGGATAAAATCGCGAACGATTTTATATTTTCCATACTTATAAAGCCTAATCCCTTAATGCCTAAGGCACCAAGAAAATAAGGGCCAACCAATATACCTGCAACAAGATAAGCGGTTACCGCAGGGAGCTTAACCAACTTTGCCAAACGCGAAAGCATAAGTCCCGCAAAAAGCGCTATTGATAAAGTCAAAAGAGTTTGCATAAAAAGACTCTCCTTGGAAATTCGAAATCGGCTTAATTTTAGCACTACAATACTGCTTTTTCAAGCAGAAAAAATCGATTTTTAAAACTTCGGCATATGCAATAAAAATAATGCTCCAATTATTTAAAATATATTAGAAACAACAATAAAAAAACGCCTTATTTACCTTTTGACATATTGATTACAATTCATAATAAGACGTCCAAATCCAGAATTGATATTTAATTGAGAAAGAAGCCCCAAAGTCTGAACTTTGGGGCTGAAAAATATATTATAGGAATTATAATGCACGGATAGAATCAACCGGCTTTTTCCTTGCAGCATTATTAACGGGCAGGAAGGTTGCAATAATTGCAGTAAGCAATGCGCTGCCGATGAGCGCTGCAATGGAGGGGATTCCGAATACTAAGATTGAAGCTCCAAGACCCTCTGCCAAAGAAGTGTTGATTGCCGAGCAAGCGAAGAGGCAGGCCACAGCAGACAAAACAACGCATATTGCCGCGATAACGAATGATTCTGAGAAGAATATCTTAAAGACATCGGCGCTTCTTGCACCAACTGCGCGAAGTATTCCGATTTCTCTCTTCTTCTGAGAGATTGAAACCGAGATGAAGTTAGAGAACAATAAAATTGCAAACAATGCAAAGCCAAGACCAACATAAAGGAAAATCTTGGATAAATTCTCAACGGTTCCGTCAATCATCTTAAGTGTGCTGACAATACTGCCTGCAAGGATGACTCTGGAGTCATCCTCGGCAAATTCCTCGTTGCTGTAATATCCCCAATACTGATCTGCACTCTCTGCAGAATATTCGTAAGGAACATAAGCTCTGTCAAAGATAGCATCCTCGGGTTCAACATATTTTGTTATAGTTTCTGTATAATACTCGAGCTTGTCTCTCTGAATATTCCACATTTTATCAAAATCCGCATCATTAAGAGCCGCATAATTATAGCCATCGCCGGTATCAACGTAAGCACCTACTATGGTATATTCGTAAACTTCGCCAAAAGCAGTCTGATTTGCTTCATCAAACAATTTGAGGCCTAATTTTAAAGAAACCTTATCTTTTTTAATCTTTGAGATAAGAGTATTGAGCTTTTCTTTAACCTGAGCGGTAGTATAAGGAATGAGTTCTTCACCTTTATCATCCCCATTAGCCCTCCAATCGCCGCCCGTCATTATCTGGTTGGCTAAATCGATTATATCATAGTATTTAGAGGTATCCTGCTTTCCTCCGGTCTTTTCGTTAATATCATCTATAACCCTGTAATAATAGTTTGCAACATACTCGGCAAAGGCTCTCTGAGAAACTAAAACCTGGCCGTCAGATAAGGTTTTAGTGTCACCCAATGCCACAATTCTTCCCTCATCTATTTCTGAAGCTTTATTATAGTTGACATTACTCCATTCGGGGAACTCATACTGACCGTTATTTTTTATAGCAGCTAAAACGCGAGTATAATTATAAATGCTTTCTTTATATGAATAATCGCCCCTCGAGAACATATTGAAGCGGTCCGAGGTTACAAATGCAACGAGATGCAAGCCATCTTCAAGGAAGCTCTGATACTTCATTGCAAGCAGCATATTATTAGAGCCTTCCTCTTTGAGCGGCTCATAAATAGCGGGGATTTCTCCGCTATTCATAATACCTGTAACCTTATATTTGTTACCTGCCATAAAAATCTTCTTACCTATGATATCCTCGGCATTTGTTATTTCAAGCATAGCACCGCTATCATCATAGATTTTGCATTCTTTAATCATTTCAGCAGTATAAGATGATATTATTATTTCATCATTTGCCGCAGGGTACTTGCCGTTTATATTTTGGCGGAGCTGACTATCCTCAGGCAAAACTGCAACCGAATCAATCCTATCTGTCCAATAATCAGATGTATTAACAGCGTTAATGCTAGTTGCGATATTAATAGCGCCAAAGGCATCATTACCAACCTTTTCTGAAAGCTTTTTGATATCATCTGAGGTGAATTTTGTTGGGTTTACACCGTCATAATCGCCTTCCTGATCACCTTTATAATAATGAATATACTTAATATTATACTGCTTTTCAAACTTCATAATCGATATATTAGTATCTGCAAGAGTCTGCTTAAAGGTTGATTCACTATCATAGAAGCTTAAAGTTGATAAAAGGCCGAAAAGCGCGAAAGCAACTGTGCAGAGTATAACCGTAAACAACAATCTTATGGGCTTGGTTTTAAGACCCGATGCACCAATTTTAAAAGCATGTCTTAGCGGCAGTTTTGAACGGATAAAACGGCTATCCTGCGCGGTATATTGCCTTTTTTCCTTATTCTCTACAGTGTCGCGGAAAACCTCTTTAGCGCCATCATCGCTAATGCGACTGACCTTTTTAAAGTTTTCAACATCCTTACCGTTATTAGCAATAATAACATCCTCTTTTGAACCCAAAAGGAATGCTTTGATCTTATCAAAATCAAGCTCGGTCAAAAGGCTTCCCTTTTTGATGCAAAGAACATCACCGACGGCGTTAACATTATCGGAAAGTTTCTTCTGCTCCTCCTTGCCTTTCGAAACATCGGAGATAACCTTACCGTCTTTAAGTTCTATTATGCGATCACCATACTGCTCAGCAAACTCGCGGTCATGAGAAACAACTAAGACCAGCTTGTCCTCAGATAATTTTTTAAGGGTTTCGAAAACCTGCTTACCCGTGTTGGAATCGAGCGCACCTGTAGGCTCATCAGCCATAATGATTTCAGGCGATTTAACCAAAGCTCTCGCAATAGCAATTCTCTGCT
>JAZOQD010000025.1:0-3077 GCA_045655925.1 Acutalibacteraceae bacterium
CCGCTTGGCCTCCGACTTCAGTTGTTCTTAATTGAAACACTTGTTTTGCTTAACATAAATCATCAGTCACTTATTGCAACTAAAGCCAACCGAATTTACAGAGCGGCTCAAGGCAGAGCGGTCATGGAATTTGGCGCAAGAAGAGCGCACGGTATGGACGCATCGGTATTTGGCGCAAGAGCGGCTTATATCGGTGGATGCTCGGCGACCTCTTGCGTTAAAGCGGGCGAGGATTTCGGAATTCCTGTTTCAGGAACTATGGCGCATAGCTGGGTTCAGATGTTCCCCAGTGAATATG
Source organism: Acutalibacteraceae bacterium (assembly GCA_045655925.1). Lineage (GTDB taxonomy): Bacteria > Bacillota > Clostridia > Oscillospirales > Acutalibacteraceae > UMGS172. The sequence goes on from JAZOQD010000025.1 coordinate 299, forward strand.
ACGCTTTTAAAGCATATGCAGAGGTTTATCCCGAAAAATCATTATTCCTTGTTGATACCTATGATACTTTAAAATCGGGAATACCTAATGTTATAAGGGTTGCTAATGAGGTTTTAAAACCGTTGGGTTGCCGTCCGCTTGGAATTAGAATTGATAGCGGAGATATAACTTACCTTACTAAAAGAGCCAGAAAAATGCTTGACGATGCAGGTTATCCTGATTGCCTTATCTGCGTTTCAAATTCGCTTGATGAATATTTAATACGCGATATGCTTATGCAGGGCGCAAAGGTTGATACCTTCGGCGTTGGCGAAAGACTTATTACAGCTAGCAGTGAGGCTGTCTTCGGCGGCGTTTATAAAATGGCGGCTATTGAGGATGAAAAGGGAAATGTTATTCCCAAAATAAAACTCAGCGAGAACACATCGAAGATTACCTTGCCTGGATTTAAACAGTGCTGGAGATTGTTTGACCGTGAAAGTGGTAAGGCGATTGCCGATGTTATTACCTTACGCGATGAAACGATCGATGATACTAAAGAATATGTTCTTTTTGACCCTGAGCATACCTGGAAGCGCAAAACCGTTACCGACTATATTGCAAGACCCTTGCAGGTTAAGATTTTTGATAAGGGCAAGCTTGTATATAATTCGCCTGATGCAACAAAAATCAGAGAATATAAAGAGCAACAGGTTGAGGCGCTTTGGGAAGAGGTTCAGCGCTTTGAAAAGCCGCATAAATACTATGTTGACTATTCGCAGAAACTTTATGATCTTTATACCGAAATGTTATCTAAAAAATCTCTTTAATTTAAAAGCGACAGAATATTTCTGCCGCTTTTTCTTTGTTTTTGCCAAAAAATTATTTCATATTGAATTAAATTTGCTGCTTTGATATAATAAATTTAAAGAATAGGATTTGGAGGCTAATATATGGCTAAGCTATACTATAAGTTCGGCGCAATGGGCAGTTCTAAAACAGCTCAGGCTCTTATGACGAAATTCAATTATGAAGAAAAATCTAAGCGGGTATGGCTTATAAAACCCTCTACCGATAACCGTGATGATTATGTTGATGGTAATGGTAAAACTGTCGGTGTCGTCCGCTCGAGAATCGGTCTTTTATCTGAGGCTGAGATTATTTCTCAGGAGGATAATATAAGAGATATTTTTGTTAAACGTAACTCAGATGCAATAATTGATGTTATTATCTGCGATGAATGTCAATTCTTATCTGAAAAGCAGGTTGAGGATTTAAAGGATATCTGCGATGAGTTGGATGTTCCTGTTTTATGCTTTGGCTTAAGAGCCGATTTTCAGACTAAAATGTTCCCGGGTAGTAAGCGCCTTTTTGAGATTGCTGATAGTATTTCAGAAATCAAGTCAATTTGCCGTTGCGGCAGAAAAGCAACAGTTAATGTTCGCTTTGATGATGACGGAAATATTATTACCGAGGGCGACCAGATTTGTATTGGCGGCAACGACCGATATGAAGGTATGTGCTATAAGTGCTATCGTGCTTTATATAAAGAAAGGTTGGGATTTTAATGGATATTAAGGAAATATTAAAAACAGTTGACCATACTTTGCTTTCGCAGTCTGCCTCCTGGGCAGAGATAAAAACAGTTTTAGATGATGCAATGAGTTTTGAAACAGCCTCTGCCTGCATTCCTGCATCATTTGTTAAGCAAGCAAAAGAATATGTTTGCGAAAATTTGGCTATTTGCACCGTTATCGGTTTCCCTAACGGATACTCAACTACTGCTACAAAATGCTTCGAAACTGCTGACGCTGTTAAAAACGGCGCAGATGAGATTGATATGGTAATCAATGTAGGCTGGCTCAAAGATAAGAAATATGACGATATTTTAAATGAAATTAACGCTATAAAAGATGCCTGCAACGGCAAGCTCTTAAAGGTTATCATTGAAACCTGCCTACTTACCGATGAAGAAAAAATCAAGATGTGTGAGATTGTTTCAAAATCAGGTGCAGATTATATCAAAACCTCGACCGGTTTTTCAACTGCCGGTGCTACAAAAGAAGATGTTGCTTTGTTCGCAAAATATGTTAGTGGCAACACTAAAATTAAAGCAGCAGGTGGTATTTCATCGGTTAAAGATGCAGAAGATTTCATAAACCTTGGCGCTTCAAGACTTGGCACAAGCCGAATTGTTAAAATATTAAAGAACGAACAAGATGGAGGTAAATACTGATATGGCAAAGCTTTATCCTACTCCTCATATTAATGCTTCTCCTGAAGATTTTGGCAAAACAGTCTTAATGCCGGGAGACCCATTAAGAGCAAAATTTATTGCTGAAAATTTCTTAACTGATGCAAAATTAGTTAACAATGTTCGTGGAATACAAGGATATACAGGAACCTATGATGGAACTAAGGTTTCAGTTATGGCGAGCGGAATGGGTATGCCTTCCATTGGTATTTATTCCTATGAACTGTTTAACTTTTTTGGTGTTGAAAATATAATGAGAATTGGCTCTGCGGGTGCTATGAGCGATAAAATCAAGGTTAGAGATATTGTTATGGGAATGGGCGCATCAACCAACTCAAACTTTGTTGCTAATTTCAATCTCCCCGGAACTTATGCTCCGATTTGCAGTTATAAGATGCTTAAAACCTGTGCAGATATTGCTGATGAAATGGGAGTTAATTACCATGTTGGTAATCTGCTTTCATCTGATGTTTTTTATAATGATAATGAAAATATCCCCGAGATGCTGACCGCAACTCCTGCGTGGAGTAAAATGGGCGTTATGGC
>JAZOQD010000026.1:0-11412 GCA_045655925.1 Acutalibacteraceae bacterium
GCGTAATAAATATCTCCTCTTTTAACAGTCATTTGTTTCACACTCCGAAATGAAATCTTTACAGAAGATAGTGTTACCCTAATTTCTAAAATTTAGTCAGAATTACACATATCAGTCCATTTTATGCGGCAACCGTTTTAGTTGACAAACTATGGATGGGCTTATTTTTGATAAAATTATGGAGAAAATACCTTAAAAACAGACTATTTTACAAAATCAGCATTGAAATTAGCAGCGATTTAAGATAAAATGTTATTGGTAAGAATTTTGAATCGGGGTGAGGATTCTAATGAAAAAACTATTTCCCGAGCAGGTTTTCGATATTTTAGAGGTTGGTAAGACCGGCTTCATAGTTGTTTACAGAAGACCTGAAATTGATGATAGGGTAGTTGTTTCATATAAATCGGTATCGTTAGAAAACGGTGTTGTCAGCAAAAGAACAAGAGCTGATTACGAATTTGTTAAATTCGGCGAGAAAAGAAAAGCAATAAATCTTCAGGTTGATAACTTTGTAACCTGCAATTGCGTTCAGCTTCAAAATGACCGCCTGTTTGTTGTATCCTCAAATGGTGAGTCTAAAATATTAGACCACGAGGGCGATGTTGAGTGGCAGGGCAAAATTCGCTATAAAGAAAATGGGCCTTCCGGAATCGCAAGCTTTGGTAATACATTATGGGCATCATTTGCAGATAATAATGCTCTTATCCGCTTTAATCTCAACACAATGAGAGAGGAGCTTCGCATTGGTGGCTCTAATGATTCATCCTTCTCGGGTCCTGAGGGGCTTTGGATTGATGAGGAGCAGGGCAAGCTGATTGTTTGCAACAGCGAAGCCTGCAATCTTTTAGAGGTTAATATGAAAACCTACACCGTTTGTGAAAAAGCAACCTTTGAAGAGCCTGTTCATAAGTATCTGAGGATAGGAACAAGAGAGTTTGTAGTTTTAGATTCGGGACTTTATCTTCTTTAATAAACCGCCGCAGAGTTTTGTTCACGCCCTATGGGGCGTGGGCGTTGGCTCTGCGGCTTTTTTATTTAATGCGAGGAGAGTCGAACCCGAATCGCCTCGCGTCAGTTGTTCCACATTGTGTAAATTCCGTATTTAAGCGCTGTTTTTAGCCGTTCTCTTGAACGCGAAAGATGCCTTGAAACAGTTGATTTTGAAATGCCGTGCTTTTTGGCAATGGCAGTAACTGTTTCACCGCCGAAATAATATTCGTTAACCATTTCTCGTTGGCGGTCGGTTAATTCTGTTTCAATGGCTTTTGAGAGCGCCTTTTTCATAGCGTTAAGATTTTTTGCATTTGTATCGCCGTCATATAGGCCGCTTATGGGTATGCGGTCGCCAAAAACCTCTAAGCTAAATCTTGTTCGGGTCATTTTACTGCCTCCTTTTTATATGCGATAAGCATTTTTGCACATTTGCGGCATTCTAAGGCATCACAGTATAGTGAAAGAATGCGGCGCTTCATAAGTATTTTTTCGTTGTTTTCAAGTGAATCGGCAAGCCGGTTCAGCTTATGGATTTTTTCAATAAGAATATCGGCGCGATTTAAGTATTCTGCGCCAAGTTCTGAAAGTTCCATTTTCCCACTCCTTGTATTGTTCTTTACACCGATGTTTAAGCACATTTTGTGCTTTTTTGATATCGCGGCTATAATATCACGATTTGTGTGCAAAAGCAAGAATTTTCGATAAAATTCTACACAATTCGTGTTATAATACAAAAGTTGGTGCAACATTTTACCAACTTTTATAAAAACATCATTGCATATCTTGTTGCATTTTCACACAATGTGTGTTATAACTGTTATAAGAAAAAATACGGTGGGAGGCTTTTCGATGAATGGTTTTGGCGATAACTTGAAGAAACTACGTAATGAAGCGGGTTTAACTCAAAAAAAATTGGCATCGCTGCTTGAGATTTCTCCAAGTGCTGTTGGTATGTATGAGCACGGAAGAAGAAAGCCCGATTACGAGATGCTGATTAAGGTTAGCCGCCTGTTTTCAGTTAGTATAGATAGCCTTGTTGGAAATACTGAGGTTCCCAACGAGGCAACCGATATTATAAAGGAAATGAAGTCTAAAATTTTAAGCAGTAATAATATAACTCTTAATGGCGTTTTGATGACAAAGCAGGAACGTGAACAGCTGCTTTCGGCCATTGAAATTGCAACAAATGTTATCCTTTCGAACAAATCTAATAAATAAGCTGTAAGATTTGCCTGTTTTATTGTTTTAAACATATTAAATGGGCAAATTTTTATTGACAGAATGCCTACTTTTGAGTTATAATTCTAAATTGATAGGTTATGTCTGTTACTATGCCTTATAGTGTCTTGAGATATAACCCAACGTTCAGTAGGCAAAGGAGGTAAGTAAAATGAAAAGAACATATCAGCCTAAGAAAATTCATCGTTCGAAGGAGCACGGTTTCCGTAAGAGAATGTCAACCGCTAACGGCCGCAAGGTGCTTGCACGTCGTAGAAGCAAGGGCAGACACAGTCTTACCTACTAAGAAAAGGTCACCTTATGTGACCTTTTCTTAAAAGCGAATGGTTTTATTTTAATTTTGAAAAGAGGCGATCAGTTTGGAATCCTTAAAGCTTAATCTCAACAAGGATTTCAGGCGCCTTTATGCAAGAGGGCATAGCTATGTTCATCCTGCGGTAGTTTCATATATAATTCCTAATAATCGGAAAATCATTCGCTACGGAATAACAACCGGCAAAAAGATTGGATGCGCGGTAATGAGAAATCGCGCAAGAAGGCTTATTGAAGCCGCTGCAAGAGAATGCTTCAAGAATATGAATTCGCAGGGTGCGGATATCGTATTTGTTGCGAGAAGCAGAACTGTATCGGTCAAGAGCACCGATATAAAAATAGCCTTGGAACAGCATTTCAAGGCTGAAGGGTTACTCCCTTAAAGCTATGAAGTATATCTTTATATTTTTTGTTCGACTTTACAGGAAATTTATTTCCCCGCTTAAGCCACCTTGCTGTAGGTTTGAGCCAACCTGCTCCGCTTACGCCATAGAGGCGTTAGAAAAGAGAGGAGCTTTTATCGGATTGGGGCTTACTGTTTGGCGCATATTGCGTTGCAGTCCTATGTCAAAAGGCGGGTATGACCCCGTTCCCGAGAAAAAACGAAGAAGTCGCAAAGCTAAGGCTACAAAAGACAAACTTTTTTTATCCGACAAAGCTAATGGTCGGAAGTAAGGAAATGCTATGGATTTTATAAGTAAAATAATGGGCTGGGTGCTCGCACAGTTGAGTGGACTGTTCGGCCACAATTTCGCAGCCTCGGTATTTGTCTTTACTCTTCTTGTAAACGTTGCAATGCTGCCGTTTACTTTAAAAACTCAGAAGTCAAGTGCAAAGCAGGCTAAATTAAAGCCCAAGCTTGATGCGCTTAAAAAGAAATACGGTAATGACAGGCAAAAGTATAGTCAGGCAATGAGCGAGCTCTATCAGAAAGAGAACGTTTCAATGTCGGGCGGTTGTTTGCCGATGATTATAAGACTTTTTGTTATGATGGGCGTTTATTGGGCAATTGCCAGTCCGATAAGCTTTGTTCTGCAGGTTGATAGCGCCGCAGTTACTGCCGCTAAAAACTGGACCTCATATGTCAAGGTTGTTGAAAGTGGGACAACTATTGACTGGCAGGCTGCAGGAATTGAAGAAGTTAAGAAATCAGATGAAGTTTTAAACCTTTTAAAAGAGTATGGCGATAAGGATGAGAGCTATTATGCAAAGCTCGTTATTCTCGATAAAGCCAATGCCGCTAAGGATGTTAAAAAGGATTCTGTTGAGGCCGTTATGCAGGCTGCAATCAAAAAGAATGCAGTAGCAAGAGAGGTTGAACTTTTTGACCGCATTAAAACTTCTCCTGTTATAAAAGCCAATTTTATTTCAAAGGGCGGCTCTGTGGAGGATCTAGAGAAAATTGACTTTGATTTATTCGGTCTTGATTTAACTCAGACTCCTAAATTCTCATGGAACTTCTCAAAAGCTGATAAATATTGGCTTATTCCTATTATTTCTTTCCTTGCCTCACTTGCAACAAGTCTTGTTTCAACCAAGCTTCAGAAGAAGGCAAACCCTGAAGCTCCGAATATGACTGCCATGATGGTAGGAACATCCGGAATTTCGCTCTATTTCGCGTTTACATTCCCCTGCGCAGTAGGCTTCTACTGGATTTGCTCGAGCATTATTTCGGGCGGATTGCAGGTTCTCACTCAGATTTTCTACGGTCCCGATGTTGTTATAGCTAAGGAACAGTCCAAGAGTGTCATTATGCGCGCCAAAAAAGAGCAGGAAAAAATCAATAAAATCGGGTAATTGAGTATTGGTAAAATCCAAGGAGGATTTTGAATTGATTATTAAGGAACAAATCGGCATCGGTTCAACTGTCGATGAAGCGCGCGAGGATGCTATTTTAAAGCTCGGCGCCGGCATTGAAGACGATGTTAAGTTTGATATTATAGCATTGCCCAAGAAAAAGACTCTTGGTCTTTTCGGTGGAAGTGATGCAAAGGTCAGGGCATATATTGAGGGCCCTGATGCTCCTGTTGCAAAAGAGCGCAAGGAGCGTGGACCTAAACCTGCAGAAAAAAAGAACAACCATAAAAAAGAGGTTGCAGAAAAGAAACCTGCAGAAGCAAAGGTAGCTGAGGTTAAAGGCGTTCCCGCCGCAGAGGTTGACCCCGAGTCCCAAGCAGGCAGAGCTTATAGTTACCTCGCTAAGATTTTAGAAAAAATGGGCGTCCCCGATTTTTCGGCTGAGATTGCTGAAATTGAGGGCGGCGCAAAGATAACTATCGGTAGCGGTAACAAGCTCGGCGTTATGATTGGTCGCAGAGGTGAAACCCTCGATGCGTTGCAGTATCTTGCTTCTCTTGTTGCTAACGAGAAGGGAAGCGGATATTATAGAGTTGTTATTGATATCTGCAACTACCGCGAGAAAAGAGAGGGCACTTTAGAGGCACTCGCTAAGAGAACTGCCGCTCAGGTTTTAAAAACCGGCAGAAACCGCGCTTTAGAGCCGATGAATCCTTATGAGCGTCGTATTATTCATACCGCTATTCAGGAAATCGAGGGTGTTGTATCTGCTTCGGTTGGCGATGGCGCTGCAAGAAGAGTTGTTATTGCAGTTGAGGGCAAGCCGATTCGTGATAACGGCGGCCGTCCGCAGAGAAACGGTTCTCGCAGAGGCAGAGATGCTTCTCGCAGAAGCTCTGCACCTCAGAAGCCTGTTCAAGCTGAAAATAATAAGCCCAAAGAAACCGACGGCACCAAGCTGTATGGAAGACTGGATAAGTAATTTGTTTGGCGGATATGATGGCTGTTCGGTCGTCGTATCCGCTTTGCGTTTTTTAAACTAAAAGGGGTGTTTTTATGGATATTTTAGTCGGTGATAAGCTTAAAATGAAGAAAAAGCATCCTTGCGGGAGTGAAATTTTTATTGTTCTGCGCGCAGGTATGGATTTTAAAATCCGTTGCGAAAAATGCGGCCATGAGATAATGCTTCCGAGAGTGAAATTAGAAAAAAATATAAAACAGATAGTTAAGGAAAGTTAAGGATGTTTAATAAACTTTTAGCGGTTGAAAACAGGTTTGAGGAAATAGCTCTTCGCCTTTCTGACCCTCTTACCGCGCAGGATTCAGGAACATTTGCCGAGCTCATGAAGGAGCATTGCAGATTAGCTCCCATAGTTGAAAAATACCGCGAATATAAAACCGCAAAATCTAATTTTGACGGTGCTAAGGAAATGCTTGACGCGGGTGGGCTTGATCCCGAGCTTAAAGAGCTTGCCGAAATGGAAATGCTCGATTCAAAGCAGCTCATTGAAACCCTTTCCGACGAGCTTAAAATTCTGCTTTTACCGAGAGACCCCAATGATGACCGAAATGTTATCGTTGAAATCAGAGGCGGTGCAGGCGGCGAGGAAGCGGCGCTTTTTGCGGGGGTTTTAATGCGTATGTATTCAATGTATGCCGAATCTATGCGTTGGAAAACCGAAATATTGAGCGCCAGTGAAACCGAACTCGGAGGCTACAAGGAAGTCAGCTTTATGATTGAGGGCGACGGTGCTTATTCAAAGTTCAAGTATGAAAGCGGAGTTCATAGAGTTCAGCGTGTTCCCGAAACTGAAACTCAGGGCAGAATTCATACTTCAACCGTTACTGTTGCAGTTTTACCTGAGGCAGAGGAGGTTGAGGTTGAAATAAACCCTGCCGATTTGCAGATAGATACCTACCGCGCAGGCGGTGCAGGCGGTCAGCATGTTAACAAGACCGAATCTGCTATAAGAATTACCCATATCCCAACGGGACTTATTGTTGAATGTCAGGACGAGAGAAGCCAGTATAAAAATAAGGATAAGGCGATGAAGGTCCTCCGCTCAAGGCTATATGAAATGATGCAGAATGAGCAGAATGCCGCCATTGCGAGTGATAGAAAAGCGCAGGTTGGAACGGGCGACCGCTCTGAGAGAATCAGAACCTATAACTATCCCCAAGGCCGCGTTACTGACCATAGAATCGGCTTAACACTTTATAAACTTGATTCAATTTTAAACGGCGATTTAGAGGAGCTTGTAAGTTCAATAATTACCTATTTCAGAACCGAAATGTTAAAAGCAGAGGCACAAGAATAAAGAGGCGTTTTGTTTTGAATACTGAAAAATTAAAGGTTTTCAATTTAAAATTGGATAGTGAAAATCTAGACCGCGCTTGCGAAATTTTAAAAAGCGGCGGTCTTGTTGCTATGCCTACAGAAACGGTTTATGGTCTTGCCGCAAGCGCTTATGACGAAAAAGCGGTCAGCAATATTTTTGCCGCAAAGGGAAGGCCGCAGGATAATCCTTTGATTGTTCATATCTCAAATATTGAGATGATGAATGACCTCGTTTCAGAGTTACCTGAAAATGCAATAGAGTGCGCCAAAATATTTTGGCCAGGACCATTTACCATGGTGCTTAAAAGAAGCGAGAAAATTCCTGCATCGGTTAGCGCAGGGCTTGATACCGTTGCGATAAGAATGCCGAGTAATGAAGTTGCCACAGAGCTTATAGAAAGAAGCGGATTGCCGTTAGCGGCGCCGTCGGCAAATCTTTCGGGTTCACCGAGCCCTACAACCGCCGAGCATGTTATTGCAGATTTAGATGGCAAAATTGATGCTATTGTGGTCTCAGAACCTTGCGAGGTTGGCGTTGAATCAACCGTTGTAACTCTAACAACCAATCCGCCGAGGTTGCTTCGTCCGGGTGGAATAACCTTAGAACAGTTAAAAGAAGTTTTGCCCGATATAGTTGTTGATAAGGCGGTTTTAGCAGAGCCCGAGAAGGACAAGCCGGTTGCATCACCAGGCATGAAATACAAACATTATGCGCCAAAATCCAAAGTCATAATGATTGACGGAGATTTGGAGGATTTTTGTAAATATGTTAATTCCAAAGCAGAAAACGGAGTTTTCGCCCTTGTTTTTGACGGCGAGGAGGAGGGACTTATAGTTCCAACTGTTTTATTCGGCAAAAGGGATGATGCCGCAACTCAGGCGGCGGTGCTTTTTGATGCATTAAGGTTGCTTGATAAAAAAGGCTGCTCTGTTTGCTATGCAAGAGTTCCAAGCCTTGATGGAATGGGACTTGCAGTTTATAACCGCCTGATAAGAGCCGCGGCGTTCGAGGTGATAACATTATGAAGATTATAGGACTCACCGGACCCACCGGCAGCGGCAAATCGGCATTATCAAAGATTGCCGAAAGGTTAAACTATTCGGTCATTGATTGCGATAAGGTAGCCAGAGAGGTTTCTAATGAAACTGAAATCATCAATAAATTGGCTGATGTCTTTGGTAATGATATTTTAGAAAACGGGGTGCTCAACCGCAAAGCACTTGCAAGCGTAGCCTTTGCAACCAAAGAAAAAACCGAGCTTTTAAATAGTATAATGTTGCCCGAGATTTCTAAAAAAATCGAGGAGATTATGAATACTTTAAAGGTTGCAGGCAAAGAATATATTCTTCTTGATGCGCCAACTCTTTATGAAAGCGGAATAGATAAAAAATGTGATGCTGTAATCGCAGTTTTAGCCGATGAAAAGGTTAGAAAACAGAGAATTATCGCGCGAGATAATTTAACCGAGCAGCAAGCAATGGATAGATTATCCGCCTCGAAAGAGGACAATTTTTATAAAGAAAAAACAGTGCATATACTATATAACAACGGCGATTTTGATGAATTTTCAGATAGCGCCGAAAAAATTCTTAGAAATTTTTAATTTAGGAGATTTATGAAACGGTTTCGTTCTATTTTCAGAACCGTTGCTACGCTTTTAATGGTGATAATTATTATCACAGTTGGGCACGCTATGGTTATAAGATACCTTTATCCCAAGAATTACGCCGATTATGTTGAGAAATACAGTAATGAATACGATATTTCAGAAGAGCTTATTTTTGCGGTTATAAAGTGTGAAAGCGGTTTTAAGCCGAATGCAAAATCCAATAAAAATGCGGTTGGCTTAATGCAAATCACCGAGGAAACATTTAATGATGTTAAAAAAATGCTCGGCGATGATGACTTGTCGTTTTCCGTTGATGCTACCGATGAAGAACTAAATATTAAATACGGAACCTATTATTTGAGGTTTTTAAATAATTATTTCAGTGGCGATGAAATCGCGGTTATTGCCGCATATAATGCGGGGCTTGGCAATGTTCAAAAGTGGCTTGGCAAGGATAAAAAACTATCAGAAAGCGAAATTGAGTTTGCTGAAACGAAAGCGTATGTTAAAAAGGTTTTAAAGGCCAAAAATATATATAAAAATGTTTATGAAAAGAGGTCACAAGATGTCTGACTATAAAGAGCTTAAAGAAAAATTGTTCTATACCCAGAAAAATGGTTTATTAAAAGAAGATATATCAGCCGAGGTTGAGGAGTTTTCAAATGGCTATAAGGATTTCTTAGGTGCATCTAAAACTGAAAGACTTTGCGTTAAAAAATCGCTCGAAATTCTTAAAAAAGCTGGCTTTAGTGAGTTTAGCTATGGCAAAGAATATAAAGCAGGGGACAGAGTTTTTATAAACAACCGCGGTAAAGCCCTTGCAATCGCCGTTATCGGTCAAAAAACTGTTGATAACGGAACCAGAATTGCGGCGGCTCATATTGATTCTCCGCGTCTTGATTTAAAGCCCAATCCGCTTTATGAGGATAGTGAGTTGGCACTCTTTAAAACTCATTATTACGGCGGAATTAAGAAATATCAGTGGACAACTGTGCCGCTGTCCCTCCACGGCGTTTTCTGCAGAAAGGACGGAACAACAGTAGAGGTTTCTATTGGTGAAGATGAAAACGAGCCTTGCTTCGTTGTTACCGATTTATTGCCGCATCTTGCCGCTGCTCAGTATAAGCGCCCCGCAGGCGAGCTTATCAGAGGCGAGGAATTGAATGTTCTTATCGGCAGCCGACCCTTCCTTGACGATGAGGGTAGCGAACTTGTAAAACTTAACATTTTAAAGATGCTCAATGAAAAATACGGCATAGTTGAGGAAGATTTCCTTTCGGCAGAGCTTGAATGTGTTCCTGCAGGAAAACCGCGCGATGTTGGTTTTGACCTTTCAATGATTGGCTCTTACGGCCATGATGACCGCGTTTGTGCTTATCCCTGTCTTATGGCTGCAGTTGATGCTAAGACTCCCGAATACACCGTTATCAGCATTCTTGCCGATAAGGAGGAGGTTGGCTCTGACGGAAACACAGGTCTTAACTCGGCATTCTTAGAGCAGTTTATTGGTTTCCTTGCAGAGATGCAAGGCGTAAACAAGGATGTTGCTCTTTGCAATTCAAAGTGCCTTTCGGCCGATGTTAATGCCGCTTTTGACCCAACATTTCCTGATGTTATGGAAAAGAAAAACGCCGCAAGCATCAACTACGGCGCAGTTATAACAAAATATACAGGCGCAAGAGGCAAGGGCGATACCTCCGATGCCTCGGCTGAGTTTGTTGCTTTTATCCGCAAGATTCTCGATGAGAATAATGTTGTTTGGCAGACAGGTGAGCTTGGTAAGGTTGATTTAGGCGGCGGCGGAACGGTTGCAAAATATATTGCAAACCTGGGTGTTGATGTTGTTGACTTGGGTGTTCCAGTTCTTTCAATGCATGCTCCATTTGAGGTTGTTTCAAAGTTTGATGTTTATATGACCTATAAGGCAGTTAAGGCACTGTTTCAAAACTAAATAAAAAAAATAAAAGCCGTTGGGGAAAACCCAACGGCTTTTTTGTTTTCGGAAAGTTGAATTACTTAAGCTCAACCTTTGCGCCAACTTCTTCAAGTTTCTTCTTGATTTCTTCAGCTTCGTCTTTGCCAGCTGCTTCCTTAAGAGTCTTAGGAGCGCCGTCAACGAGAGCCTTAGCGTCTGCAAGGCCAAGACCGGTAATCTCGCGAACAACCTTGATAACCTTAATCTTCTCTGCGCCTGCTTCTGCAAGAACAACATCGAACTCAGTCTTCTCTTCTGCTGCTGCGCCAGCTGCTGCTGCAGGACCTGCAACTGCTACTGCTGCTGCTGCGGAAACGCCGAATTCTTCCTCAATTGCGTGAACGAGCTCAGAAAGCTCAAGAACGGTAAGAGCCTTGATTTCTTCAATCATAGCTGTAATTTTCTCTGATGCCATTTTAATTTACCTCCAAAAATGTTTTTGTTTTAAAATTAATTATTTGCTGCTAATTATTCGGCTGCAGCTTCCGGTGCTGCCTCGCCGTCCTTATCGACAATAGCCTGAAGGGCACGGGCAAGAGCAGAAATAGGTGCGTTGAAAGCGTTGCAAACGGTTGCGAGAAGAATATCTCTCGGGGGAAGCTTAGCGATGCTGTTAATAGTAGCAAGGTCGATAACCTTTCCATCCATAAAACCGGTTTTAATAGTAAAGCTCTCGTTGCTTTCTGCATATTTGCAGAGGATTCTTGCTGCTGCAACATGGTCATCGTTGCTTACTGCAAGAGCAGTGTTTCCGTTAAGGAACGGATCGAGCTCACTAAGGTCAGTGCCTTCAACAGCCTTGCGGAGAAGGGTGTTCTTAACTACGGTGTAGTTAACGCCTGCTTCACGCAATTCTTTACGGAGCTTTGTATCGTCTGCAACGGAGATACCGCTGTAGTCAACCAAAACACCTGCGCAAGCTGCTTCAACGTTTGCTTTGATTTCAGCAACCTGCTGCTGCTTGAGTTCTAAGATCTTCTGACTTGGCAAAATAATTCACCTCCGAAAAAAATGAAAATGCCTGCTCCAAAGACGGAACAGGCATAAAAACACAAATAAGGTTTTATGTTGCTCCTCGGTAGGCAGACTATAGTCTTTACGCAAAGCACCTACTGTCTTTGGATTTAACATTGGTATGATACCATAAT
>JAZOQD010000027.1:0-4588 GCA_045655925.1 Acutalibacteraceae bacterium
CATAGCATTGTAGATAGAAGCGCGCATACCGCCAACCGAACGATGACCCTTAAGGTTAGCCATACCTGCAGCCTGCGACTCTTTAACGAACTTGGCGTTAATTTCATCATCTTCTGCGCGGAAGGTTGCGTTCATCATCGAACGGCAGTAGGGCTTAACGGGGTTCTTGAAGAGCTTGCTGTTATCAAGATAGTTGTAAAGAAGCTCTGCCTTTTTCTCGTTCATGGCCTTCATTGCGGTAAGACCGCCAAGGTCCTTAATCCATTCGAGAACCAATTTGCAGATGTAAATCGGCCAGCAGGGAGGAGTGTTATACATTGACTCGTTTTCTGCCATAACCTTATAGCTGCAAACGGTAGGAACAGTTGCATCGAGCTCATCAGTAAGCAAGTCCTCGCGAACAATTACGATGGTAAGACCTGCGGGAGCAACGTTCTTCTGCGCACCTGCATAAATAAGGCCGAATTTAGTAACATCAATGGGCTCTGATAAGATGCAAGAACTCATATCGGCAACAAGGGGAACACCGTTTGTTTCAGGAATATAATCCCACTTTGTGCCGAAAATAGTGTTGTTAAAGCAGATATGAACATAATCAGCGTTAGGAGTAAGCTTTAATTCTTCCTGACGGGGAATGCGGGTGAAGTTCTCATCCTTAGTAGTGGCGGCGAGGTTAATCTTATCGCTATACTTCAAAGCTTCCTTATAAGCCTTGCCCGAGAACTGACCGGTTACGATATAATCGGCAACACCGGTTTTGAGAAGGTTCATCGGAACAGAAGCAAACTGCAAGGATGCACCGCCCTGAAGGAAAAGAACCTTATAATTGTCAGGAATGTTCATTACCTCGCGGAGAAGCGCCTCAGCTTCCTTGATGATAACATCATAAACCTTGGAACGATGGCTCATTTCCATAACGCTCATACCTGAACCCTGATAGTTCATAAGCTCATCTCTTGATTTCTCAAGAACGGGAACCGGAAGCATAGAAGGACCGGCAGAAAAGTTGTAAATACGGTTATACATTATAATTACCTCCAAATTAACCGCATAAGCGGCAGATAAGCGGGATATTGACAAACTTTTAACAATGTTCCGCTAATATTTACGCTATTTATTATATATGTTTGTGACATATTTGTCAATCAAATGCAGCAAATTCTTTTTAAAATATTTTTGATTTAAGGAATATATAACCTTATGTAACAAATTTGTTGCTTGTAATAGAGGTTAGTAAGTGATAAAATTACTATGAAAAAGTTTTATTGTATATAAAGGATGAAAAAAAGGGGGATTACATTTGAGTTATCAGAATGTTACTGTTATTATTCCATCTTTAAATCCCGATGAAAAATTATTAAAAACGGTTATTGACCTTGAAGAAAAAGGTTTTAGTGATATTGTTATCGTTAACGATGGCAGCGCTGAAGAATATATACCCTACTTTCCGAATATAGATGAACACCCTGCTTGCACGATTTTGACCCATGAGATTAACAAGGGCAAGGGCGCGGCGCTTAAAACCGCATTTAGATATTGCCTGGATAACAGACCTAAAAACACCGGTGTCGTAACCATTGATGCTGACGGTCAGCATTTGGTTAAGGATATTATCGCTTGTGTTGAAGAAATGAACAAAACCGGCAAGGTTATTCTTGGTTGCCGTGATTTTTCAGAGCCGCAGGTGCCTCCTAGAAGCCGCTTTGGCAATAGAACAACAAGTTTTGTTTTTAAAGTATTCTGCGGTCTTAAAATATCTGATACCCAAACAGGTCTTCGTGCAATTCCCAGCCGATATTTAGGGGGATTTTTGGATATAAAGGGCGATAGATACGAATATGAAACCAATATGCTGTTAGAAATGCAGAGCAACCATATTGAGTTTTCAGAGGTCAAAATAAGCACAGTTTATATAAATGATAATGAAACCTCTCATTTCAGACCCATTGTTGATAGTTTTAAAATTTATAAGTTAATTTTTGCCTTTGCTTTTTCTTCGCTTTTTAGTATGGTGGTTGAGGTTGTTATATTCTATCTTGCTATGAAATTTATTTTTAGCGGCAAGAATGATATTGTTTTTGCAACCTGTTTATCGAGGGTTATTTCCTCGGTTGTTAATTTCAGCCTTAACAGGAAGCAGGTGTTCGGCGGTAAGGGAAGCATATGGGGCTCGCTTATAAAATATGCGGTTTTAGCCGTTGCGCTTATGTTCTCATCGGCTTATCTTACAAGGCTTTTAACCTGGCTTATGCATATTGAAATAGCTTCTTTAACAACACTTATTAAAATGGCGGTTGATACTGTTTTGTTCTTAGTAAGCTTCCGTGTTCAGCGCGGCTGGGTTTTCGCCAAAGGTAAAGGAAAAGAATAATGAACCTGTTTGAACTTAAAATCTTAGATTTTTTAAAAGAGCATTTAACCTGCGGCTTTCTTGATTTTCTTATGCCGCTTATAACAAAGTTGGGCGACGGCGGAATTCTTTGGATTATATTAGCGCTTATCCTGCTGATAACTAAAAAGTATCGCAAGGTTGGGGCTATGATGGGCGTTGCGTTAGTTTTAGGCCTCATATTCGGCAACGGAATTTTAAAGAATGTTGTTGGCAGAATAAGGCCCTATGATTTAAACCCTGAGATAAAGGATATGCTGCTAATAGAAGCATTATCCGATAAATCGTTCCCCTCGGGGCATACTTTAGCCAGCTTTGAGAGCGCGGTTGTTCTGCTTATTAACGATAAGCGTCTTGGTATCCCTGCAATAGTTTTAGCATCGCTTATCGCATTTTCAAGGCTTTACCTTTATGTTCATTATCCTACCGATGTTCTTGCGAGTATTATCTTAGGAACTGCGTTTGCATTCCTTGCAAAATACATTGTTGAAAAAGCCATTAAAATTTACAGCCAAAAAAGGCTTTCAAAATAATTTTTCAAAAGAAGAGTTGAACTATGAAAAACGTTTTGTTGATTGTTAACCCTGTTTCAGGTAAGCTTAAGGCTCATACCGCGCTTATTGATGTAATAAGTGAGCTTCAAAAGGGCGGAATGTGCGTTACTGTGCGCATAACAGAAAAGCGCGGAGATGCTGCAAAATTCGCCGAGGAGGCCGACCCTGCAGTCTTTGATGTGGTTGCCTGCTTTGGAGGCGATGGAACCCTAAACGAAACAATAAGCGGCGTTATAAAATCGGGGAACCGCATTCCTATAGGCTATATTCCTGCAGGAAGCACCAATGATTTTGCCCAAAGCATGAAGCTGCCGAATGACCCTAAGTTAGCGGCTAATATTATCGCAAATGGAACTCCAAATAAGATAGATATCGGCTTATTTAACAATAAGCGCAACTTTTCTTATGTTGCGGCATTCGGTATTTTTACTGCGGCATCATATAATGTTCCTCAGCAGGTCAAGAATGTTTGGGGTCATACCGCGTATATCTTGGGCGGCGTTAAAGAAATTGGCAATATAAAAAGCTACCATGTTCGCATAAAGCTCGATGATAGAGAAATTGAGGGGGATTATATCTTCGGTGCAGTTGCAAACTCCACCTCAATCGCAGGAATAGTTAAGCTTAAAGAGGACCTCGTTGATTTTAATGACGGTGTTTTTGAGGTTGGACTCATAAAAACGCCTAAAACCTTGGCTGAACTGAATAGCATCGTCCATGCGCTGACAACCCAGACCTACGGTCAAGGAGTTGAAATATATAAGGCGGCAAATATAACCTTTTATTCCGAAGGCTTTGATTGGACTCTTGACGGCGAAAAAGCCAACGGCAGAAAAGAGGTTAAAATCGAGTGCCTGAAAAGCGCAATAGATTTTATCAAATAAGAGGAGAGCAAAGTGGTAAAATTAGGCAACGATTGGGATGAAATATTAAAGGGTGAATGGCAAAAGCCTTATTATCAAACCTTGAGAGGCTTTTTAAAGCAGGAATATCAATCAACAACCGTTTATCCCGATATGAATAATATTTTCAACGCTTTAAAATATACTGCATTCCAGGATGTTAAGGCCGTAATCATAGGCCAGGACCCTTATCATGGACCGAATCAGGCTCACGGGCTTTGCTTTTCGGTTTTACCCGGCATCGAGCCACCGCCAAGTCTTAAGAATATTTTTAAAGAATTAGAAGACGATTTGGGAGTTCCTGCCGCGAGCGGAGGAACCTTGATACCCTGGGCAAAGCAGGGCGTTTTAATGCTTAACAATTGTTTAACTGTCAGAGCAGGTCAAGCGGGTAGTCATCATAATATGGGTTGGGAAATCTTTACCGATAGGGTAATAAACGAGCTCAATAATAAAAAAACTCCCGTTGTGTTCTTACTTTGGGGTAGTCCTGCCGCTAAAAAGGCGGATATTATAACTAATCCCATACATAAGAAATTAAAATGTCCGCATCCGAGTCCGCTTTCGGCATACAGAGGCTTCTTTGGTTGCCGCCATTTTTCCTTGGCTAATGAGTTTTTGAAAAGTAATGGCTTAGAGCCGATTGATTGGAGAATAGAATAATAAAACCGCATTGGTTTTCCAATGCGGTTTTTTATTATTTTATAAATTCAAGTAAATCGGTTATTGTTAAGTCGGAGGCC
>JAZOQD010000028.1:0-9563 GCA_045655925.1 Acutalibacteraceae bacterium
ATTTGTCTTCCTAAGACCGCTTGGCCTCCGACTTTATTCTCCAGGCATGCTATAACTGGCAAACGGCCAACAAGCTCAGGGATAAGACCAAATTTTACGAGGTCGTGATGAATAACTTGAGTCGAAACATCGGTTTCGCCCTCTTTGATAACCGGCTTAACATCGCCGCCAAAGCCGATAGTTCCCTCACCTATGCGCTTTTTGACTATCTTTTCAATTCCGTCAAAAGCACCTGCACAGATAAAGAGAATATTAGCGGTATTTATCTGAATAAACTCCTGCTGAGGATGTTTTCTGCCGCCCTGAGGAGGAACATTGGAAACGGTTCCCTCTAAAATCTTAAGCAACGCCTGCTGAACACCCTCGCCGCTTACATCACGGGTTATAGAAGCGTTTTCTGATTTTCTTGAAATCTTATCTATTTCATCAACGTAGATAATTCCGCGCTCCGCCTTCTCAATATCAAAGTCTGCCGCCTGAATAAGTCTTAAAAGGATATTTTCAACATCCTCGCCAACATAGCCCGCCTCGGTAAGAGTGGTTGCATCGGCAATGGCAATCGGAACATCAAGAAAACGCGCAAGAGTCTGTGCAAGCAAGGTTTTACCGACACCGGTAGGACCTAACATAAGCACATTACTCTTTTGAAGCTCAACATCACTTTTCTCTGAAAAGAAAATCCTCTTGTAATGATTATAAACCGCAACGCTAAGAGTCTTTTTAGCATCATCCTGACCGATAACATACTCATCAAGATGGTTCTTGATTTCCTCAGGGGTTGGCAGTTTAAAATCTGCAGGCGGTCTTTTAGACTTAGCCTTTTTTCTTGCTGCAGGACCTGCACCGCTTTCAATCAACAATGAATGACATATATCAATACATTCATCGCAGATAAAAACGCCGTTACCTGCTATAAGACGGTCAACCTCGCTCTCGCTTCTGCCGCAAAAGCTGCAGACCGCCATTTCCTTATTGTTTGAATTAGACATTCTACTCTCCGTTCTAAGCGTTATTATCTTTTATCAATAACCTTATCTACAAGACCGTATTCCATAGCCTCTTTTGCCGACATAAAATTGTCACGCTCTGTGTCAAGGCGGATGGTTTCAATGGGCTTGCCTGTATTCTCAGCTAAAATTTTGTTGAGCTTTTCTCTTGTCTGCTCAATATGCTTTGCATGGATAAGAATATCGGTAGCCTGACCCTCTGCCTGACCTAAAGGCTGATGAATCATAATCTCGCTATTGGGAAGAGCCATTCTCTTACCCTTAGCACCTGACGAGAGCAAGAATGCGCCCATAGATGCCGCCATACCCATACAAATTGTTGATACATCACATTTGATATAATTCATAGTATCATAAATAGCCATACCTGCCGAAACGCTTCCGCCCGGGCTATTGATATAGAAATAAATATCTTTATCGGGGTCCTTACCCTCTAAATAAAGCATCTGTGCGATAACGAGGCTTGCAGTTGCATCATTCACCTGGTCGCAAAGCATAACGATGCGGTCGTTAAGCAATCTTGAAAAAATATCATAGGAACGCTCGCCTGCGCCGGTCTGTTCAACAACCATTGGAACTAAACTCATAAGTATTCTCCTTTTTAACTTTCACTTTTTAATAAAAAACATAATGCGGCAGAACCTTTGTGGATTCTGCCGCAATGCTAACTAACCTTGGCACACCACAAAAAATAGTATGCTGATAAGTTTTGAGTTATAAACAAGAATTTGCAAAATTTTAATTATTCTGCATCCTTCTTAGTGGTCTTCTTTGCAGTTGAAGTGGTCTTCTTAGCTGCGGTAGAAGTTGTTTTCTTTGCAGTAGTAGAGGTAGATTTCTTAGCAGTAGAGGTGGTCTTCTTTGCAGCAGGTTTCTTCTCTGCAGTTTCAGCCTTTTCTGCAGTTTTCTTTGCTGCAGTTGAGGTTGTTTTCTTTGCAGTTGAAGTAGTCTTCTTAGCTGCAGGCTTCTTCTCTGCTTCTGCCTTCTCAGTCTTTTTGTCAACAACGGTGATTTCAGCGTTAGCCTTAACGAAATCCATTGCCTTGCTTACTGCTAAATCCTTAACAAGCTCGGTTTCAGGAATGGAAGCCTTAATCTTCTCAACTTCCATATTATAATCTTTAGCGAACTTCTCATACTCAGCATTGATATCTTCCTCAGTAGGAGCAAGTTTCTCAAGCTCGGCAATCTTTTCAAGCGCAAGACGGATTTTAACCTGATTCTCAGCCTGCGGCATAAAGGTATTTTTGAAGTCCTCAATGCTGCCGCCCATATACTGAAGATAGGTTTTGATATCCATACCCTGAGCCTGAAGTCTGTAAGCAAAATCCTCAACGCTCTGCTCTGCTCTGCGCTCAATCATAGCGGCAGGAATCTCAGCCTTAACAAGACCGATAAGCTGCTCAACAAGTGAGTTTTCAACATCTGCATCAGACTGCTTCTCTTTTCTCTCAAGAGCCTTCTTCTTAAGGTCAGCCTTATACTCCTTCAAGGTATCGAATTCGCTGACATCCTTAGCGAACTCATCATCAATAGCAGGAAGCTCTTTAACCTTAATCTCGTTAAGTTTAACCTTGAATACTGCTGCCTTACCTGCAAGCTCTTTTGCCTGATATTCTGCGGGGAAGGTTACATTAACGTCAAATTCTTCGCCTGCGTTATGTCCAACAATCTGGTCCTCAAAACCGGGGATAAATGAACCTGAGCCAAGACCCAATGAATAAGAATCGCCCTTGCCACCCTCGAAAGCAACGCCATCAACAAAGCCTTCAAAGTCGATAACAACGGTATCGTCCAACTTTGCTGCGCGGTCTTCAACAGTAATCATTCTTGCATTTCTCTCTGCAACTGCGGCAACCTCTTTATTGATTTCATCAGCGGTAACTGCTGCCTTAACCTTTTCCACCTTAAGACCCTTATAGCCCTTGATTGCAACCTCAGGCTTAACGGTGATAACGATTTTGAATTCAACGCCGGTTTCCTTATCGATAGAAACGAGGTCAAAATCGATCTTATCATCAACATAATCAAGCTTAGACTCTGCGATTGCAGCCTCAACAGCTGAAGGATAAAGTATGTTAAGCGCATCCTCATAAAATACGGATTCGCCATAGTATTTCTCGATAATACTCTTGGGAGCCTTACCCTTTCTGAATCCGGGGATATTGATTTTCTTTGCATTCTGACGGTATGCAGTATCAACAGCAGCCTTGAACTCCTCTGCACCGACAGTTATTACTAACTCATAGCGGTTAGTTTCTTTTTTACTGAATTCCTTAAGCATTACACTACCTCCAAAAAATTCTCAAAATACTATAACACATAATGAGAAAATTTTCCATACTTTTCTTAAAATATTTTAATATATTTTAATTTTTTTACATTTTCCCCTATATTTGTAAAATTTGAGGCTCAAAATTGTCAAATTTTGTAGGGAGTAAAGGATATACAATCGCAGGAAACTAATTTAAATGCGATGTTTTCAAAATTTTCGACTGCATTATGAAGTCCAGCACCGTGAATATGACCGTGATAAACCAGGTTGATTTTTTCTTCTTTTAAGACATCGATAAGCTCTCTACAGACCGAATCGGCTGTTACGGGCGGATAATGCATAAATACTATAGGTTCAAGTCCCGCCTTTTTTGCAGATGAAATAGAGGTCTTCAACCGTCCTGCTTCGCGCAGAATTATCTTTTTATCATCAGTAGCCTCTGAGGGATACCAGCCTCTGCTTCCGCAAATTGCTTTGCCCTCACACTCAATATGATTATTGAAAAGTGCGGTTACGGTTTTAATGCCGTTTTTATGAAAAAACTCGTTGAGCTTTTTCATACTGCTCCACCATAAATCATGGTTGCCCTTTAAAATGATTTTTTTACCGGGCAGAGCATCTAAAAACTTAAAATCCTCTAAACTATCCTCCAGCTTCATAGCCCAGGATAAATCGCCGGGGATTATGACGGTATCTTCGGGCTTAACAATGCGTTGCCAGTTACTTTTCAATTGTTGGAGATAGTTATCCCAACCGTAAAAAATATCCATGGGCTTATCGGTCGAAAGGGACAAATGCAGATCAGAAATAGTATATAATGACATCTCAAAGCCTCTTATAATAAATTTTTATTATTTTGCACATAATATTCTTGACGGAATAATCCGCCTAATATAAAAAAGGAGATTAAAAAATGGATTCAAAATGCAATTCTAAAATTTGCGGTATCAAATGCGAGGTTTCAAACTGCAGATACCATACCGAAGATAACTGCTGCGCTGCAGGTTCAATCAAGGTTGGCCCCATGAGCGCACAGAACAGCAACGACACTGCTTGCGATACCTTCGAGAAGAAATTCTGATAAAAAGCCGGGTGGTTCTCACCCGGCTTTTTATTTTATTAAAGACCGAGATTTTTAAGAACTACCGATTTGATATCCTTTTTCTCGCAAACATTGTTAAAGCGGACAGTAGCAGAGCTGAGATTCATAATAGGCTTTGGAACCTTGGTTTTGGTAATTGCCGAAAGCTCTTTTACCATCAAAAACTCATCGTCTGAGCATTTTGAAGGCTCAATAGCCTTTAATACCGATGCCGCAAACTTATAGGGGCTTGCGGTTGAGGCGATTACTACAGGACGATTGTCACCCTCTGTAGCCAAATATCCCTCTGCAACCGCCACTGCAACTGCAGTATGAGTATCGCAAAGGTAGTTATATTTATCATAAACCGCTTTAATGGTTTCCAAGGTTTTCTCATCATCGCAGCAACCGCCGAAATAAAGAGCCTGCAGTTTTTCTAAAACCTCGCTGCTTACTGAATATTCGCCATTTTCTGAAAGCGATTTCTGGTAAGCGGCGCTTACCTCTGAATCATTACCGAGCAGATGATAAACCATTCTCTCAAGGTTGCTTGAAATAAGAATATCCATCGAGGGAGAAACCGAGGTAAAGAACTCGCGGTTGCGGTCATATTTACCTGTTTTAATAAAATCGGTAAGAACATTGTTTGCATTAGATGCGCAAACTAATCGGCGAACAGGAACGCCCATTTCTTTTGCATAATAAGCGGCAAGAATATTACCAAAGTTGCCTGTAGGAACAACGATATCAAAGCCGTCGCTAAGGTCTGCACCGTCTTTTAAAAGATTGCAGTAAGATGCAACATAATAAACTATCTGCGGAACCAAACGACCCCAGTTTATAGAATTGGCGCTGGAGAACTCCATACCGTTCTGTTTTAAAATTTCCTTGGTTTCGCTATCGGTGAAAATGGTCTTCACGCTGCTCTGAGCATCATCAAAATTACCGTTTATAGCGCAGACAAATACATTTTTACCCTTCTGGGTATCCATCTGCAATTTCTGCATAGGGCTGACGCCATTATTGGGATAGAAAACCATAATCTCAGTGTTTTCCACATCGCAGAAGCCCTCTAAAGCGGCCTTACCGGTATCGCCCGAGGTTGCAACAAGAATAACCGCTTTGCCCTTATTGACCTTTTTAGCGGAGGTTGTCAGCAAATAAGGCAAAAGCTGAAGCGCCAAGTCTTTAAAAGCGCAGGTCGGTCCATGCCAGAGTTCAAGGATATATTTGCCGTTTTCTAATTTATATAAAGGCGCAGGCTCATCGTCATCAAAAGTGCCGCTATATGCGCCTTTTAAGCAGTAATCAAGCTCATCATCGGTAAAATCATCGAGATAACGCTCCAAAACCTTTTTTGCAATCCCTATGTAATCAAGGGTTTTCAGCTCATTAAAATCCTCTTTAGAAAATGTTGGGATATACTCGGGGACAAACAATCCGCCGTCATCTGAAATGCCCTTTGAGATAGCCTCAGCAGCAGTAACCTTAACATTAGAATTTCTTGTGCTTTTATAAAACATTTTTTACTCCTCCGATTGAGCAATTTTTGCTCATTTTACATCTTTTATGATGATTTGTCAAAAAAAGTTTTTGCGTTATCCCAAAAAACCTTTTTTGCCAAGCTTTTTCCAAATTTTTCTTCTAAACAATTATTAAGAATACGGCAGTCAGGAATGGTGCTTATTTCGGTCATTTCGGCCCCGTCAAAGTCGCTTCCGAAAGCAACAATATCTTCACAGCCTAAAGAATTCAGATGCTCTATCGCATCTGAAAAGCCCTCTTTAACATCTTTACCAACAAAGACGGGATAAACCGAAAGGCCGATAACTCCTTTACGAGAGCTTATATACATAACCTGCTCGTCGGTTATATTTCTTTTATGACTTATAAGGGTTTTAAGCCCCGTATGACTGCAGAGCACCCTATCGGCAAGCTCAGCCGCTGCAAAAAAGCTTTCTTTATTCAAATGCGCCAAATCAAGCGCTATATTGTAGCGGTTAAAAGCTTTTATAATATCTTTACCCAACGGCGTTAATCCTCCGTTGTCCAACGCGCCGCCTGCTAAAGCATTATCATAGTTCCAGGTAAGCGTTGCTGAAACAACACCCGCTTTATATAAAGCCTCGACATCCTTTTCTGTTTTTAAAAACCAGCCGTTTTCCAATGAAAACAAATGCCGTTTTGTCGGACAATTTTGTAGTTGAGGTCTTGCATATTCTAAGACACGTTCAAATCTTAAAAAGGGCTCCTCTTCATCGCCTTTGAACCAAACCGCATACTGAATTATTGATTCTCTAAACACATCAAGCGCTAAAGAATTAACAGCGGTTTCATTATTTTTAAAAGAAAGTTTTTTGTCATAAATTTCGGTCAAAGTATCACAATGAAGATCGAAAATTCTCAAAAGAATCAGCTCCAAATGCATTTTTAAAGTATTTAATATGCATTTTGCCGTCCTTATCCTTTATAACCGATGCAACATCAAACCTCGGTTGCAGGTCGATTCCGTTATTTTTAAGATAAATATTTGCTGTAACAAATAATTTATTCTGCTTTATCGGGTCAACAAATTCATAGGGTTCAATAATGCGGTTTTCTGAGCGCGTTTTAACCTCAACAAACAAAATTCGCTCATTGTTTTCGGCTATTATATCAATCTCACCGAATTTAGTTCGGTAGTTCATTGCGGAAATTATGTAGCCCTTGCTTGCAATAAATTCGGCAACCGCTTTTTCGCCTAAATCCCCCGTTTGCTTCGCCTTGACCATTACTTTTCACCAAAGAACTTTTTGAAAAAGCTCGGACGATGAACAGGACAAAGACCATACTTTTTAACCGCCTCGTAATGAGCGGCTGTTCCGTAGCCCTTATGGTTTTTAAATTCATATTCGGGATATTGCTCATCATATTCTAAAAGCAGTCTATCCCTTGAAACCTTGGCAAGAATTGATGCCGCCGCAATAGAGCAGGATTTTGCATCACCTTTTATAACTGTTTCGCAGGGTATTTTAATATCTCTGGGCGTTCTGTTGCCGTCTATCAGCGCATAATCAGCAGGGATATTAAGACCTTGAATTGCGCGATTCATTGCTAAATAGGTTGCCTCTAAAATATTAAACTGTTCGATTTCCTCAACACTTGCAGAAGCAACACTATAACTGATTGCCTTTTCTTTTATAACCTCGAAAAGTTCTTCCCTTTTCTTTTCGGAAATCTTTTTGGAATCGTTAAGCCCCTTAATTTCCAAATCCTCGGGCAATATTACTGCCGCCGCAAAAACCGGGCCTGCAAGAGGTCCACGGCCTGCCTCATCAACACCACAGACATATTTAAAACCTTTTAATGCGGCGCTTTTTTCATAAGAATAATCGGGCATTTTTATTCCTCCGGATATTCGAGCGTTAAGTTGCCTAACTTTCCGCCTCTATACTCATCGAGCAGCATTATTGCGGCGCGTTCAGTATCAACCTCTCCGCCCTTTATCATCATTCCGCGCTTTTTACCGACCGCTGTAAGCATATCGTAAAAATCATCGAACTGCTCGGGGTCGATTTTATATCTAGACTCTAAAAGCTCGGGATAGCCCTGCTTTAAGACCTCTAAAAGCCTCATTGCTAAAAGCTCTATATCAATAACACCGTCTTTAACGGCGCCTGTAAAGGCAAGATGCTCGCCAACCGATGCATCCTCAAATTTAGGCCACAAGACACCGGGGGTGTCAAGCAGTTCAAGTCGGTCATCGATTTTAAACCATTGGTTGCCCCTTGTAACACCCGGGCGGTCGGCAACCCTGGCTTTAGACATTTTAGACATTCTGTTTATAAAGGATGATTTACCAACATTTGGAACGCCAACAATCATAACTCTTAATGGCTTTCCAACCATTCCTTTTTTATCGTAAGCCTCCAGTTTCTCTTTTAAAAGCGTTTTTACCGAAGCTATAAAATTTTCAACTCCCTTGCCGCTTCTGCAGTCAAGCGGAATGGCAAGAATACCGTTATCGGCAAAATGACGAATCCATCTGTTAGTTGCCTTACTATCGGCAATATCGCATTTATTAAGCAAAACTATCCTCGGCTTGCCCTCTATTAGCGATGACAGCTCGGGATTGCGGCTGCTTCTAGGTATTCTGGCATCAACGATTTCAGCAACAGCATCACAAAGCGGCAGACTATTCGTTATCTGGCGCTCTGTTTTTTTCATATGACCGGGGAACCATTGAATATTCTGAACTTCACTCATATTTTAATCTCCAAGAATTGAGCCGATTTTATTAAAGGGATAAACACGGCAAATAGCTTTTCCGACAATATGCCTGACATCAACAAGTCCTACCGCAGTTGTTCTGCTGTCTAGCGAAACGGCGCGGTTATCACCAAGCAAAAACACCTTGCCCTTTGGCACCTGCAACGGATACTCATGCGAACCATAAAAACCGCCTGCAACAAGCTCCTCGGTTTGCATTCCTCCGATATATACCTCCTGCAAA
The DNA here is from genome assembly GCA_045655925.1 of Acutalibacteraceae bacterium. Lineage (GTDB taxonomy): Bacteria > Bacillota > Clostridia > Oscillospirales > Acutalibacteraceae > UMGS172. Next base: position 8,856 of record JAZOQD010000028.1, read on the forward strand.
GCCTCCATAGCATCGGTTGATTCGCCAACATAGACCTTGCCACCGGTAATGCTTATCCACTGCCCTTCAGTTGCAATAACTCTTTTAATTATGGGAACATTATCATAAATCTCGCTCGATACAACAACAACATCACCTTTTTTAGGGGTATAAAAAATGTTTGAAATAATAATTCTATCCCCGTGTTCCAAAGTGTTACTCATTGAGGAACCATCAATCTGAACCTGACGGAAAACAAAGGTAAACAACAGAATTACACAGATAATAGTTACAACCGCGCAATCAACCCAATCAAAAACCTCTTTCCAGAGCGAACGCGTTTCTTTAACCTTATTTGTGCTGACTTTATTCTGCTCAAATTCGCTCATGATAAAACCGCCTTACAAAATTTAAAAATATCTCATAATATTATATTATATATTCTTTAAAATTACAAGGCTAAAGAGCAAAATAAAAACCCGAATGCCGAAGCATTCGGGTTTTTTGGAATTAAATCTGCTCTTTAACTTTTGCAGCCTTACCAACTAAGTCGGATCGTAGCCATGTCGTTCTGTGAGCCAAGGAGTTGAGGATTTAATTTGTCTTCCTAAGACCGCTTGGCCTCCGACTTAATTACAAGGCAAAAGAGCAAAATAAAAACCCGAATGCCGAAGCATTCGTGTTTTTTGGAATTAAATCTGCTCTTTAACTTTTGCAGCCTTACCAACT
>JAZOQD010000029.1:0-5849 GCA_045655925.1 Acutalibacteraceae bacterium
TGAGTCAAATCTTTCAGAGAGTCCTCTCTTTGAGCAAATATTAAGGTCAGTAACAAGTTTTTTATACTCAGCTTTGAAATCATCTGAAACTTCTTTAGCCTTAAGATTTGGTGCTTCAACATCGATATCAATATGCTTTTCAGCGCCGTTTGAATTAAGGAATTCACGACTCAAATCAACGATTTTCTTACCGTTCCAATTCATAACGAGTCGCTTTTCAGCCTTTATCTTAGCAACAACGGTTGCCTCAAGATTTTCCATGACGGCTAATTCTTTGAAACGCTCAACGTTATGGGGCTCAACAACAACCGCCATTCTTTCCTGCGATTCACTGATAGCAAGTTCTGTTCCGTCAAGACCGTCATATTTCTTGGGAACAGCGTTAAGGTCGATTTCAAGGCCGTCAGCCAATTCACCGATAGCAACCGAAACACCGCCTGCACCAAAGTCATTACAACGCTTAATCATAAGGCTTGCTTCTTTGTTGCGGAAAAGTCTCTGCAGTTTTCTTTCCTCAGGCGCATTACCCTTCTGAACCTCAGCACCACAGCTCTCAAGCGATTCTAAAGTATGCGATTTTGAAGAGCCTGTTGCACCGCCGCAACCGTCTCTTCCGGTTCTTCCACCAAGAAGAATTACAACATCATCGGGATCGGGACATTCTCTTCGAACATTCTCCTCAGGAGCAGCCGCAACAACTGCACCTATTTCCATACGCTTTGCAACATAACCGTCATGATAAATTTCATCAACAATGCCGGTTGCAAGGCCAATCTGGTTACCATAAGAGGAATAACCTGCAGCCGCAGTTGTGACAATCTTTCTCTGAGGGAGTTTGCCCTCCATTGTTTCATTAACCGGCTTTAAGGGGTCAGCCGCACCGGTAACACGCATTGCGCCGTAAACATAGCTTCTTCCTGAAAGCGGATCACGAATAGCACCGCCGATACAGGTCGCTGCACCGCCAAAAGGCTCAATTTCGGTAGGATGGTTATGGGTTTCATTCTTAAAGAGCAAGAGCCAAGGCTCAACCTTACCATCAACCTCAACGTTAATCTTAACTGTGCAAGCGTTGATTTCTTCAGATTCATCAAGCTTATCAAGTTTGCCGATGCTTTTTAAATATTTAGCGGCAAGAGTTCCGATATCCATAAGGTTTATCGGCTTTGTTCTGCCAAGTTGTTTTCTTGTTTCTAAATAATCGTTATAAGCCGCCTGTAAAAGTTCGTCCTCAAAGGTTACGTTATCAATAGTAGTGAGGAAGGTTGTATGACGGCAATGGTCTGACCAATATGTATCAATCATTCTGATTTCAGTAATGGTCGGGTCTCTTTTCTCGCTTAAGAAATACTGCTGACAAAAAGCGATGTCATCCTCATCCATTGCAAGACCGTATTTCTTAACGAAGTCGGCAAGACCTGCTTTATCTAAAGCATTAAACCCTGTTAAAGTCTCAACAGTGGTTGGGATTTCATAATCTGTTTTAAGAGTTTTGAATGTTTCAAGCGTTGCTTCTCTTGACTCAACGGGGTTGATAACATATTTTTTGATTTCGGCAATTTCCTTTTCAGAAAGATTTCCGTAAATCATATAAACTCTTGCAGTTTTAACAATGGGACGTTCGCCCTGCGAGATAATCTGAATGCACTGAGCTGCAGAGTCTGCTCTCTGGTCAAACTGACCCGGCAAATATTCAACTGCAAAAACATAAGGTGCATCAAAATCAATGCTATCACTAACGATATCAAGCTGGGGCTCAGAAAATACAGTAGTTTTAGCATAATCGAATAACTCTTTTTCAATATTTTCAACATCATATCGATTGATGATGCGAACATCTGTAATGCCATTTATCTGCAAAAGGCTCTTGCTATCCGAAAGCAACGATTTTGCCTCATTTGCAAGTTCCTTTTTCTTTTCAACATATACGCGATAAACCATTTATTTCTCCTCCAAAGCCATAAGTGCTCTTTTGCCGATATCCTTGCGATAGTAAGCATTTTCGAAACGAATCTCGGGAACTAAAGCATAAGCATTTTTGATAGCCTCTTTTAAATCACTACCAATTGCAGTTGCGCCAAGAACTCGACCGCCTGCAGTAAGCAATTTTCCATTTTCTATTTTTGCACCTGCAACATATACCTTATCGGCTATTGCTTCAGGTATTGTTAACTCAAAGCCTGATTCATATTTCTGCGGATAGCCGGATGACGCCATAACAACACAAGCGGCACTTTTCTCAGAAAATTTAACCATATCCTCTTTTAAGCTTCCATCAGTAGTAGCTCTCATAATAGTTAAAAGGTCACTCTCCAAGAGAGGAAGAACAACCTGAGTCTCGGGGTCACCAAAACGGCAGTTGTATTCAATAACCTTAGGGCCTTTAGGAGTTAGCATAAGTCCAAAATACAGGCAACCCTTAAAGGTTCTGTTTTCAGCCTCCATAGCTCGAATGGTAGGTAAGAAAATATTTTCCATACAAAAATCGGCTATATCTTTTGTGTAATAAGGGTTAGGAGCAATAGTTCCCATGCCGCCGGTGTTAAGGCCTGTATCTCCATCCCCTGCTCGCTTATGGTCCATAGAAGAAACCATAGGAACAACGGTTTTACCGTCTGTAAACGAAAGAACCGAAACCTCAGGGCCGGTTAAAAACTCTTCGATAACAATTCTGCTACCGCTCTCGCCGAACATTCTGTCCTCCATAATGGAGCGAACAGCATCGATAGCCTGCTGCCTTGTTTCAGCTATGATAACACCTTTGCCTAAAGCCAAACCGTCAGCCTTTACAACGGTAGGAATAGGCGCGGTTTCTAAATATTTTATAGCATCCTCTGCATTTTCGAAAACCTCATACTCTGCCGTTGGAATACCATATTTTTTCATAAGATTTTTGGAGAAAACCTTGCTACCTTCGATAATTGCCGCAGCAGCATTAGGGCCAAAGCAATCAATGCCGATTTCATTCAACCTATCAACTGTTCCGAGCACAAGCGGGTCATCAGGTGCTACAACTGCATAATCTATTTGCTCTGCTTTTGCAAATTCAACTATTTTTTCGGTTTCCTTAGCGCCAATAGCAACGCAGGTAGCATCAGCTGCTATTCCTCCATTGCCGGGCAGAGCGAAAATCTCAGTTATATCCTTATTTTCCTTTAATTTTTTAATAATCGCGTGCTCGCGGCCACCGCCGCCGACGACCATAATTTTCATCGGTTTTCTCCTTTAAAGTTTTCTGTAGGGTTTAAAAATCAGTGATGGAACAAGCGCATTCCTGTAAATGCCATAGACATTCCGTATTTATTGCAGCGCTCGATAACAACATCATCGCGGATAGAGCCACCCGGCTCACCAATATAGCTTACACCGATTTTCTTGGCTCTCATAATATTATCGTCAAACGGGAAGAAAGCATCTGAGCCTAAAGCAACACCTGTTATAGTATCGAGATATGCTCTCTGCTCTTCCATTGTGAAGTGTTCAGGCTGCTCGGTAAAGTATTTCTGCCAATTACCATCGGCGCAAACATCCTCTTCGTTCTGATTGATATAACCGTCGATAACATTATCGCGGTCAGGACGGCCTAATTCTGCCTTAAAGGGAAGGTTAAGAACCTTATCATGCTGGCGAAGCTGCCAGGTGTCAGCCTTGCCACCTGCAAGACGGGTGCAATGAACACGAGACTGCTGACCTGCGCCAACACCGATAGCCTGTCCGTCAACAGCGAAGCAAACAGAGTTAGACTGAGTATATTTAAGAGTAATAAGTGCGATTATAAGGTCACGAACTGCGCTTTCGGGCATATCCTTATTCTCGGTAACGATATTTGAAAGGAGTTCTTTGTTGATTTTAAACTCATTTCTTCCCTGTTCAAAGGTAACACCGTAAACCTGCTTATGCTCAACGGGAGCCGGAACAAAATCGGGGTCAATCTTAACGATATTATAGCTGCCTTTTCTTTTGGATTTCAAAATCTCGAGAGCCTCGGGCTCATAACCGGGCGCAATAACACCATCAGAAACCTCACGCTTAATCATAAGCGCGGTGGTAACATCGCAAACATCTGAAAGAGCAACCCAATCACCGAATGAACACATACGGTCAGTTCCTCTTGCTCTTGCATATGCGCAAGCCAAGGGCGAATCATCAAGTCCCTCAATATCATCAACAAAGCAAGCCTTTTTAAGCTTCTCAGGCAAAGGAAGACCAATTGCCGCAGAGGTTGGGCTAACATGTTTAAAAGAGGTTACTGCGGGCATGCCCAATGCCTCTTTAAGCTCTTTTACAAGCTGCCAAGAGTTGAATGCATCAAGGAAATTGATGTATCCGGGGCGGCCGTTAAGTATCTCTATAGGCAATTCTGTGCCGTCATGCATAAATATTTTAGAAGGCTTTTGGTTGGGGTTACAACCGTATTTAAGTTCAAACTCTTTCATTGTTCTTTCTCCCAATTATTTATTCTTATTAACTATTCTTGATTCAAAGCAACCAGTAGCAAGGTCAATATAACGGACAAAAAGCGAAACCTTGTTATCCTCGTTTAAGTTCTGCCAAATATGGTCGGTCAAAGCATCAATATCCATATCGGGAAGCTCTAAAGTCTTAGGCTCGCCCTCGAAGGAAGGAAGCGGATTGCCATCACATTTATATGTATGGATAAACTTTGCCTTGCCTTTTAATGGGTTAGAATATGCAAAGTTATATCTCTGGCATGAACTACCGTCGCCATCAGCCGATTTTAAAATAGACATTGCATAGTTCATATCACCATTTTCAAGACGGATAATACCTGAAATTCTGGGAGTGAAGTTAGGAGCATCATCTTCAAACTCACGGGTTCTTAATGACTGCTCAAAGGTCATCTGCTTATCCATAAGCTCATAGATAGTATCAGTCTGGTCGCCGTTAGTAACTATTGTTTTGTTGCCCAGAACTCGAACGGGAGCATAAATAATAAGATGCGGGTCGGTCATTTTTGACTCATCAAAAGCTTTGGTTCTAAGACCGTCACCGTCCGGAATAAAAACGCGGTTGCGGCTGTTTTCACTTCTGCCCATTATAAAATAAGCAGTAATAGCTTTTTTGCCGTCAGCACTTTTGCCGATTATAATGCCTCTGCCATGGTAAGCCAAGGAATTTAATTCATCTTTAATGGTTCTGATTTCCATAACTTTCTCCCTTTCGTTATTCAGCTATAACGGTAACACCGTTTTCTACTTTTATTTTTTCATCGCAGAAAAGACGAACTGCCATAGGCAATATCTTCCATTCTGCTTGCTCCATAATTCTTCTTTGCAAGGTTTCGGGGGTATCCCCCTCTTTAACCTCAACAGCCTTTTGAAGAATTATCGGACCTGCATCACATTCTGCAGTTACAAAATGCACCGTTGCGCCTGAAACCTTAACACCTTTTTGCAAGGCGGCCTCATGAACATGAAGACCATAAAAGCCTTTTCCGCAAAAGCTTGGTATAAGCGCAGGATGAACATTTATCATTTTGTTTTTAAAAGCATCGCAGACATTCTCGTCTAAAATAGTCATAAAACCTGCATAGACAACTAAATCTGCTTCTTCCTCTAACAGAATATCCCTCATAGCAACGCTATAGGATGCAATATCTGCAAAATCTTTTCTGATAAGGGTTCTTGTTTTAATTCCGGCATTTTTTGCTCTTTCTAAAGCATAAGCGTCTGCCTTTGAGGAGATAACGCAAGTTATTTTACCCGAGCCTAACTCTCCTCTTTTCTCTGCATCAATTAAAGCTTGCAGATTGGTTCCGCCGCCGGATACTAAAACCGCTATTTTTTTGTTTAGCATATTATAACTCCCTCATCGGAGGTTATAACCTC
>JAZOQD010000030.1:0-2266 GCA_045655925.1 Acutalibacteraceae bacterium
TTCTCGCTTCTCTGGATACCGTCATCATCGGTAGAGTTGCAGGTGAAACCGTTCCAGATGCAATCGATAACGCCTGAGTTAAGGTCGGTATATTTGTTGGTCCACTCAATAAGTTTGAATGAAGGAGTGTAGCCAAGGTCAACGAAAACTTTTTCAGCAAGTTCGGTATCAAAGCCAACGAGCTTACCATCAGCATCCTGATAGTTCATCGGCTCATAAATGGTGTAGCCGACAACAATTGTGGGTTTCTCTTCTTCTTTCTTAGCGCCGCAGCCTGCGAAGCAGAGAACTGCGAGCATTACTGCCATAACAAGACTTAAAATTTTAATTGCTTTTTTCATTTTTAATTACCTCTTTTGAAATTGATTTTTAATGTTTTGTTTTCTGATTTGTTTCTTAAGAAATTTGTTTTATCGCTTTAGCGTGTTAACATACTAACACACTAAATCTTATTTGTCAACCCCTTTTTTTAAAATTTTTTCAATTTTTTTTGAAAATAAAAAATCCCCACCTTTTCAAAAGGTGGGGAAGGGGTTAATTTTATAGTCTATGAACGCAACGCTGCGCCAACTGCTTCCAGTTTTTTGAATATCTTTGCGACTGCCTTTTCAATCATCTCATCGTTTAGGGTTGATTCTGCAGAGCGCAAGGTAATTCTGTAAGCAACACTTTTTTTGCCCTCGGCAATCTGTGCGCCCTGATAGATATCAAACAGTTCAACTTTTTCGCAAAGCTTGCCTGCGCCCGAGCGAATAGCGTCTTCCAAATCGCCAACAGGAGTTTCGGCATCGCAGATAAGCGCTAAATCACGTTCAACGGCAGGGAATTTGGGTAACGGCTTATAGATAATTTTTTCTCCTGTAAGCTCATAAAGGACATCAAGAGAAATTTCCGCAACAAGAATTCTTGCATCAATATCATAAGCCTTTGCAACTTTCGGATGAACCTCACCAAAGGTTGCGACCGCTTTTTCGCCAAGCATTGCAACGGCGCTTCTGCCCGGATGCAGATAGGTTTCATTTGCAGTCTGGAGTTTAAGGGGTCTTTTTGTAAATGCTGCAATAATTGCTTCAACAACGCCCTTAAGGGTGAAGAAATCCTCATCATCACCATATATTCCAAGACATAGAGCAGGAAGCTCATAGGGCTGCTCAGTAATAGGCAGGCTCTTAGGAACAAAAATCTTGCTTAATTCAAAAAGTCTTGCAGAAGCAATCTTGCGGTTGTAGTTGGTTGAAAGAACGGTCAGCATACTGGTTAACAACTGAGTTCTAAGGGTTGAATACTCATCACCTAAGGGATTAAGCAATGTAATAGCGTTTCTTCTTACATCATCATCAGCAAGATTAAGGGTGTCAATCGCCTTGCTGCCTATAAAGGAATAGGTTGCAATCTCATTAAATGAGTTTGCGGTAAGAAGGCTCTTAATTTTATCGGCCTTGATTCTCTCGGGGAGTTTTTTACCTCTTGAAATTTCGCCAACCATTTTAGTTCCTATAATATGGTCATAGCCGTAAATTCTCATAACCTCTTCTGCAATATCTGCTTTTCCTTCGATATCATCTCTGAAAGAGGGAACGAGGCAGTGCAAAACGCCGTTTTCCAGTTTAGTTTCTATGCAAAGGTTATTTAAAATGCGCTCCATTTCCTCTGCAGGAATGTTAACGCCCAATAATGCAATAATATCGCTGACCTTAACATCGAGCTTTCTCATTTCGGGCAAGCCGCCGTTTAAATCAACATTGCCTGAGATAATCTCACCGCAGTTAAGCTCTGCAACAAGGCTCATGGCACGGTCCATAGCATACTCTACATTTATAATATCAACACCGCGCTCAAATCTGCCGCTTGACTCGGTTCTGATGCCAAGCTTTCTTGCGGTTTTTCTAACGCTGTCGCGGCGGAACTTTGCGCACTCGAAGAAAATAGCGGAGGTATCGTCCTTAATGCCACTGCCAAGGCCGCCCATTATACCGGCTAAGCAGGAGGGATTTTCGCCGTCAGCAATAACAAGCATTTCGGGGGAGAGGGTATGCTCTTTTTCATCAAGAGTTGTGATTTTCTCGCCGTCGGCAGCATTTCTAACAATGATTTTTGCTCCCTTAACATCTCTTAAGTCAAACGCGTGCATCGGCTGACCTGTTTCGAGCATAACAAAGTTTGTTATATCAACGATATTGTTGATAGGGCGCATACCGGCAGCGGTAAGGCACTTTTTCATCCAATCGGGAGATTCAGCAATTTTAACATTCTTAACAACCTTGCC
>JAZOQD010000031.1:0-1805 GCA_045655925.1 Acutalibacteraceae bacterium
GCCAACAGGCGCACTTGATACCGAAACAAGCGTTCAGGTTATGGAAATACTTAAAAAGGTTTCAGAAGATCGCTTGGTAGTTATGGTAACTCATAACCCCGAACTTGCCGAGCAATATTCCTCAAGAATTATCAGAATGCTTGATGGCGTTATAACCCATGACTCAAATCCTTTAAGAGAGGAAGAACTCGATAAAGACGATGATTTTGAACCGCTTAAAAAGAAAAAGCGCCGCGAGAAAAAACCGTCAATGAAGTTTGGCACCTCTTTTATGCTTAGCCTTAAAAATCTTTTCTCCAAAAAAGGCAGAACCATTTTAACCTCGTTCGCGGGTTCGATCGGCATAATTGGAATTGCGCTTATTCTTGCAATCTCCCAGGGTATGACAACCTATATAAACAACGTTCAGGAAAGCACCCTTTCCTCTTATCCTCTAACCTTAGAGGCATCAACCGTTGATATGACCGCTTTGATGGAAGCGTTTTTAAACATTTCTTCCGAAAAAGTTGAGCATGATAAAGACGCTGTTTATCAAAAAGGCGCTCTTTACGATATGATAAAGGCTATGAGCTCGGTTGAGGAAAGCAAAAACGATTTAAAATCCTTTAACGAATACTTAAAAAACGAACTTAAAGATCAGGACTCTGACCTTTATAAAGCGGTTAACGGAATCCAATATTCATATGACCTTGATATGCTGATATACACCGAAAATGTTGACGGCGAAATCATTCGTTCAGACCTTGAAAAAATATTGATTGAACTTATGATTGAATATATCGGCGTTGATATGACAACTATGATGGGCTTATCTTCCGCTTCGCCGATGGGTAGTATGTCTTCAATGGGCTCGATGGGCACAACTCTTTGGCAAGAACTTTTGCCCGGCGATAACGGCGCTCCAATAAACGACCTTTTATATGATCAATATAACGTTGTCTATGGCTCTTGGCCCAACAGCTATGATGAGGTTGTTTTGGTTGTTGATGAAAACAACGAGCTTGATGATATCGTTCTTTATGCTTTAGGCTTACTCTCCAAAGAAGAAATCGATGCGCTTTCAAAAGCATCTATAGGCCAAGGCGATCTCCCCGAAAAGATGGAAAACAAATGGACCTACGAGCAAATCTGCTCAACCGAATATAAAACCATTCTCAACGCTGATTGCTATCGATATGATGAGGCATCAGGCCTTTACATTGACCTTCGCAATACCGAAGCAGGACTTCGCTTCCTTTATGATAACGCGCTGTCTTTAAAGGTTACGGGTATTATCCGTCCCGATGAGAACGCCGATGCAACTATGCTAAGCGGCAGTATCTGCTACCTTAGTTCGTTGACCGAGCATTTGATTAAAAAGGCCGAAAACTCTGACGTTATAAAAGCACAGCTTGAATCGCCTCATAAGGATATTATTACCGGATTGCCCTTTAAATCAACCACCGGCGAACTAAGCAACAGGCAAAAACAGGAAGCTTTGAAAAACTATCTTGCAGAACTTGATCAAGAAGGCAAAGCCAAGGCGTTTATTGCAATCAATTCTATTCCGCCAAAGGAATTTTTAGAGCAACAGATCAATGGCGCAATGGCAAATATGTCAAGAGAGCAATTTGAGCAAATGTTGACCCAAAACCTTGGTTCACAGGTTAATGTTAGCCGCGATGAAATTGCTAAATATCTTGCAGAAATGAGCGATGATGACTTCAATAAACTCATAGAGCAGATGCTTACAGAACAAATCACCGCCCAGTATGCCGAGAGCGCAAAGCAGCAGTTTGCAACCATGCCTTTAGACCAAATGGCTA
>JAZOQD010000032.1:0-11838 GCA_045655925.1 Acutalibacteraceae bacterium
ACCAATGAAATTGGTGTTTTTGAAATGGGGGATGACGGTCTTACAGAGGTTACTAACCCTTCAAAAGCGCTTTTATCCGAGCGAAATTGTAATGTTGCAGGAAATTGTATTGCCTGCGTTATGGAGGGGTCCCGTCCTGTTCTTGCAGAAGTTCAGAGCCTTGTAGCCGCCAGCGGCTACGGCAACGCCAGAAGAATGGCAACAGGCTTTGATTTTAACCGAATGAATCTTATTCTTGCCGTTCTGGAGAAAAGACTCGGCTATAGATTTTCCGCTATGGATACATATCTAAATATTGTTGGCGGCTTAAAGCTTTTTGAGCCCGCAGCAGATTTGCCGGTTGCCTTGGCGCTCGTTTCGGGTATAACGGATAAACCGATGCCTGATGATGTTGTGGCAATAGGAGAGGTTGGTTTGTCTGGCGAGGTCAGGGCTGTATCGAGAATTGGTGCGAGAATAAGCGAGGCCGCTCGTTTAGGTTTTACAAGATGCATTGTGCCGCGTTCGTCTTTAAAGGATTTGAAACAAGAATTCAATGACGTTAAAATTATAGGCGTCCGCAATGTTTATGAGGCAATCGCAAATATTTTTTAAAATAAGGGAAGTATAATCGTGGTTTTTAACAATGTTGAACTTCATAATGTTGATTATGTTGAAAAAGGTGAACACGGATATGTGATGTATCGTGTGTCTAAAGATACAAGGGATAAACTCAATCCTCGCGCACGTGATGTTGCCTCCCATCACACTACGGGTGTTGAAATCCGCTTCTGTATGAATTGTGATAAGGCGGTTTTAAAGCTTTTTGTTAACGGAGAAAATAGGAATCGTTTTTTACCTTGTCAGCTTTTTTATGGCGGCATTCATTCGGGTTGGGTTTGGTATAACCCTATAAATCTTAATGATGGACTCAATGAAATTGTTATTGATAATGTTAAACTTGAGGAAAAGGTAGCTGAAAAATCAAAAAAAGAGGGACATACCTTTGATTACAGTGTTATAAGAGTTCTGCTTGGCTCTGCCGATGTTGAGTTTGTAGGTTTAGAAGGCGATGTAAGACCGCCGCTTGACTCGGAAAAACCGCAGAAAAAGATACTCTTCTATGGCTCTAGTATAACACATGGCTCTTTAGGTTGTATGCCGAGCCTTAGTTTTGTTAATATAATTGCAGGGCATTTTAAGGTTGATGTTTTTAATAAGGGCTTCCCGGGAACCTGCCATTGCAGCAACGCTATGGCTGACTATATAGCTGCGCGGAACGATTTTGATTTTGCCGTTTGCGAGGTCGCAACCAACATTTATGGCGCAATACCTGATGAGGAACTGACAGAAAGAATAAAATACCTTATAAATGTATATAGAGAAAAAACGGGCAAGAAGCTCATCATTATAGACAACCTTATTCTCAATGATAAAAAAGAGGATTGCAGAGCACTTGTTAAAAAGGCGGTAGAGGCAGCAGGTTATGAGGGTGCTATATATGTAAACGGCCGCTGTCTTTTAGAGAGCGAAAGTAATGTTACCGCCGATATGACGCATCCAAATCCTATGGGCCAGATTAAAATTGCTGAGAATTTAATTAAGTTTATTCAGCAAAATAACCTTATTTAATAAAAAAAACAACGCTTTACATATCAATTATGCAAAAATATACAAAATTTATACATTTTTGCAAAAAAGACTTGCATTTTTATTCACTAGGTGCTATAATCCATTCATAACCTAAAAGAATAATTTTTTTGGAGGAAATAAAAATGAAAAAAGTATTATCATTAATCCTTGCAGTTGCAATGTTATTTGCAGTTTGCGCATTAGTTGGTTGCGGCGAAAAGGAAGAGGCTGTAACCGCAAAGGTTATCGAGATTAACCTTACTGATGAAGAGTATGCATTCGGCGTTGATAAGAATCAGCCTGAGCTTCTTGCTAAAGCTAACGCTTTTATTAAGAAGATTAAAGAAGATGGAACATATGCAGCCATCTGCGATAAGTATTTCGGTGATGGAACTCCTACTCCTGTAACTTCTGCAGTTAAGGATGATTCGAAGGACCAGCTCGTTGTTGCTACCAATGCTCACTTTGAGCCGTTCGAGTATACTCAGGGCGATAAGTTCCTTGGTATTGATATGGAAATCGCTGCTGCTTTTGCAGATTATCTCGGTTGGGAACTCGTAATCGATGACATGGATTTCGATTCTGTTTGCCTTTCTGTTGGTCAGCATAAGTGCGATATCGCAATGGCAGGTCTTACCGTTAAGCCTGACCGCGAGGAGCATGTAACCTTTACTGAGTCTTACTACACCGCTTCTCAGAAGATTATCGTTAAGAGCAACGATGAAACCTTCAAGGATTGCAAAACTGCAGCTGATGTTGAAGCAATTCTCAAGGGATTTGATAAAACCAAGAAGATTGGCGTTCAGAACGGAACAACCGGTCAGTTCTATTCAGAGGGTGATGCTGATTGGGGCTTCGATGGATTCCCTGTAACCACCGTTGGTTATAAGAATGGTTCTTTGGCAGTTCAGGATATGCTTAACGGTAATATCGATTATGTTATTATCGACTCCGCACCTGCTAAGTTTATTACCGAGTCTATCAATGCTCTTCGCTAATTAACAAGTTTATATTTTACAAATACCTCACCGGAAACGGTGAGGCATTTGTTGTTTTAAAGGATACATATTATGGGAAATATTGAGAAAAAAATAGAGGTGTTTTATAAATACTTTATCGAGTATGACGGATATAAGGTTATGCTCGAAGGTTTAAAAAACACTCTTATTATTGCGGTTCTGGGTCTTTTGATAGGCTCAGTAATCGGAACTCTTATTGCGGCTGTCCGCGTTATGCCGAAATATAAAAGATTGCCAAGAATTCTTGATGGCTTCTGCAGTGTTTATGTTTCGTTTTTCCGCGGCTCTCCGTTGGTTGTTCAGTTGCTTTTGCTTTATTATGTTTTACTGCCTCTGCTTAATACAAACTTGCCTTCGGTTGTAGTTGCCGTTATTGTTTTCGGTTTAAACAGCGGTGCATATATTTCTGAAATTATGCGTGGCGGTATTTTGTCGGTTGACCCCGGTCAAATGGAGGGAGGCCGTTCATTAGGTTTGGGATTTTCTATTTCAATGGTTAAAATAGTTATTCCGCAGGCAGTTAAAAATATACTGCCAACAATGGGTAACGAGTTTATAACCCTTATTAAAGAAACTTCTATTGTTAGTTTTATCGGTGCGGTTGACCTTTATAAAGCATTTAACAACATTGGAACAAATACATATGAATTTATGGTTCCTTATATAGTTATGGCAATAATTTATATTGTTCTTGTTCTGATAATCAGTATGCTTATTAAATTGATGGAAAGGAGCCTGAGAAAAAGTGATAGAAGTATGTAATTTGAAGAAAAACTTCGGCGACTTAGAGGTTTTAAAAGGCGTTAACCTTTCCATTAAAAAGGGTGAAATCGTGGTTATTCTCGGTCCCTCGGGTTCAGGTAAGAGCACACTTTTACGTTGCCTCAACTGCATGGAGGACCCAACTTCAGGAAATGTATTCTTCCATGATGTTGATTTGGCAGATATGAGCGTTGATATAAACCTCCACCGCCAGAAAATCGGCATGGTTTTCCAGCATTTTAATCTTTTTAATAATAAAACCGTGCTCGAGAATATGACTTTGGCCCCTGTTTATATTGCAAAGAAAAAGGCAAGAGTTGCAAAATTTAAGAAATTCTTTAAAGCATCTTATAATCAGGAAGATTTAAGAACTGCAAAGGAAATTGAGGAAACTGCAGAGAAAAAGGCAATGGATTTGCTTGGCAAGGTTGATTTGCAGGATAAGGCAAATGAGTATCCCTCAAAGCTTTCGGGTGGCCAGAAGCAGCGAGTTGCAATCGTTCGCGCTCTTTGTATGGACCCTGAGGTTCTGCTTTTTGATGAACCTACAAGTGCTCTTGATCCCGAAATGGTTGGCGAGGTTCTTGAGGTTATGAAGGAGCTTGCAAAAGAGGGAATGACAATGGTTGTTGTTACTCATGAAATGGGCTTCGCAAAAGAGGTCGGCACCAATATTGTCTTTATTGATGAGGGCGTTATTATGGAACAGGCACCGCCTGAAGAATTTTTCTCCAATCCTAAGAACCCAAGGCTTAAAGATTTCCTCTCAAAAGTATTGCAGTAATAAAAATAATAACGCCGACCGAAATAATTTGGTCGGCGTTTGTTTATAATATTTGTGAAAATTAGAAATTCTTGCATTTTGTTATTGACAAAAGGAGATTCGGTTGATATAATATTGAGGTCGCAATTTGATACGATTCATTAGCTCAGTTGGCAGAGCACTTGACTTTTAATCAAGGTGTCCGGGGTTCGAATCCCCGATGGATCACCAAAACCCGAAGCACTCACAGAGTGCCTCGGGTTTTTTGATTATCATAAAACTTGCCTCGGGGATTCGAACCCCTTATCGATATTATGCAAATGTTTTTATTAAAAATACTATAATTGAGGGGATAAGAAGGCCTAAAAAGTGCATTAAGAAATAATATCTTTTCTTGAACCCAAATTCGCACCATTGGTTCTTCCAGTTACCTGCCATTACTAAGTAAAAAAGTAAAAGGGGCGCATCTATGTATATCCAGGCAATATTAGCAGGGATCAAGAAAACACCGGGGATGACCAGCCACATCACCGAGAACATCATTATATATCCTAAAATGATTTTACTTTTCGAAAAATTTATAGGAACTCTTGCAGCAGTTTGATATTCAATTGCTGTTTTTTCTTTTATTATAAAATTTTTGCCCTGAATAAGCAGAAAGAAAATAAGCGCTGCACCCAAGAGGATAGGGATTATCAAAACAAGAGCACTGCCTAATATACCATGAAGTAATACAATAATTACAATTCCTAAGATTAAGGCGATTAGAGAAAAAATAATGTTTAAAACCTTTTTCATAATAAACAACCTTTCGAAAATTCCATCTAAAATATTAGCATATCGCAAGATTTAAGTCAATAATGTGTAAAAAATCAGGTTACCACTTGTTTAATTTGTTTTATTTTGTTATAATATATTGGTTTTTGAAATTTCAACTTGTGAAAAGGGATGTTAAATTTATGCAAGCAGCAGAAAAGATAAGAAATGTTGCAATTATTGCTCACGTTGACCATGGTAAAACTACGCTTGTTGACCAGTTGCTCAAACAAAGCGGAACCTTCCGTCAGAATGAACAGGTTGCTGAACGCGTTATGGACTCAAACGACCTTGAGCGTGAGCGCGGTATTACTATTCTTTCGAAAAATACAAGTGTTATATATGAAGATTATAAAATCAACATCGTTGATACACCCGGCCATGCTGATTTCGGCGGCGAGGTTGAGAGAATCTTAATGATGGTTGATGGTGTTGTTCTGCTTGTTGATGCTTTTGAGGGCTGTATGCCGCAGACAAGATTTGTTCTTGAAAAAGCATTGGGCCTTGGCAAAAAAGCAATCGTTGTAGTTAATAAAATAGATAGACCTATGGCAAGACCGTTAGAGGTTGTTGATGAGGTTTTAGACCTCTTCATTGAACTTGGCGCAGATGATGACCAGATAGAGTTCCCCGTTGTTTATGCTTCGGGTAGGGCAGGATATGCCTCTTTAGAGCCTGATAAGCCTGGAGAGGATTTAAAACCGCTTTTCGATGCCATCATTAAAGAAATCGATGCACCAAAGGGCGATGCAAATGGACCTACTCAGGTTCTTTTCTCGAACATTGACTATGACGATTATATTGGCCGTATCGGCGTTGGCAGAGTTGAAAGGGGTAGCCTTAAGGTTGGGCAGAATGTTGCTCTCTGCCATCAGGATGGAACTCATAACAATGTTAAGATAACCAAGCTTTTCTTGTTTGACGGATTAAAGCGTGTTGAGGTTCAAGAAGCACCGTTTGGCGAACTTGTTTCGGTTGCGGGAATTGCAAACCTTAATATCGGTGAAACGGTTTGCGACCCTGAGCATATTGAACCGCTTCCGTTTGTTAAAATAGATGAGCCTACTATTTCGATGAACTTTATGGTTAATAACTCTCCTTTTGCAGGCAAAGAGGGTAAGTTTGTAACCTCAAGAAACCTTCGCGACCGACTTTTCAAGGAAGTTGAAACCAACGTAAGTATGCGAGTTGAGGAAACCGATTCCGCTGATACCTTTAAGGTTTCGGGCAGAGGGGAGCTGCATCTTTCAATTTTGATTGAAACAATGCGCCGTCAAGGCTATGAGTTCCAGGTTTCCTGTCCTGAGGTTATTTATAAATATGATGAAAACGGCACAAAGTTGGAGCCGATTGAGCTTTTAATGATTGAGGTTCCTGAGGAATATGTTGGCTCAGTTATGGAGCGTTTAGGCACTCGCCATGCCGAAATTCAGAATATGGGAACCAGAGAAACAGGCCTTAGCCATTTAGAATTTTTGATTCCCGCACGCGGACTTATTGGCTACCGTTCACAGTTTATGACCGATACCAACGGCAACGGAATTATGAACCATATTTTCCATGGCTATGAGGCTTATAAGGGCGATATTGAAAACCGTTTAACAGGTTCGCTTGTTGTTCATGAAACAGGCGAAACAACAGGCTACGGCCTTTTTAACACCCAATCAAGAGGCCGACTCTTTGTTGGAGCAGGCGTTCCCGTTTACGAGGGAATGATAATAGGCGAGAACCCGAAAAACGAGGATATTGTTTGTAATGTTTGCAAGAAGAAGGCTGCGACCAATATGCGCGCCGCAGGTTCAGATGATGCTTTAAAGCTCACTCCACCGTCAATCTTGAGCCTTGAGCAGTCGCTTGAGTTTATAAAAACCGATGAATTGGTTGAGATTACACCCGAAAATATAAGACTCAGGAAGAAAATTTTAAGCAAAGAACTCAGAATGAAAGCAGAAAGTAAGTTGAAAAGGTAACTTTTAATTATGGAATATATTATTCTTGATAATGAATGGAATACCACTTTCAGAAAAATTAACGGAAAATGCTTTAATGAGCTTATTGAAATTGGTGCGGTAAAGTTAGATGAAAACTTAAAGGAAGTTTCGAGATTTTCGGTTCTTATCCGATCAACCTTTACAAAAAAGCTTAGCGGCCGTTTTCAAAGACTTACTAATATAACCACTGAAGAAATGCGAAAAAAGGGTATGACCTTCCAGCAGGCAATTTCTTTATATACGGAATGGGCAGGGAAGGACGCAATAACTTTAACCTGGAGTAATTCCGACCTTTATGTTTTGCTTGAAAATTTCCGTTTAAGAAAAGGCATTTCAACCATTCCCATTATAAGTAAATATATTGACCTTCAAAAATATACTCAGAACGAAATGCGCTTAAAGGGAAGCGATATAACCTCGCAGATTTCGGTTTCTAATGCGGCTGTTTCGCTTGGCATTTCTATTGATGGTTTAGAACTTCATAGAGCGCTTGATGATAGCCTGCTTTGCGCTGAAATATTGAGAAAGGTTTACTGCAAAAAGCGTCTATTGGAGTATATGATTGATACAACCGACCCCGATTACTATAAAAGGCTTACCTTTAAGGCTTATATTATTAAGGATATAAATAATCCTTATGTTAATAAGAAGAAGATGGAATTCACCTGCGATAAATGTAATGAAAACGCAGTCAGAATGACTCCTTGGGCATTTAAAGGTCAGTCGTTCAGAGCAGAGTTTTTGTGCCCTAAATGCAGTAACCGCTTTGTTGGCAGGGTTTCCTTCAAAAAGTTTTATGATAAGGTTGTAGTTAAGCATAATACTGCGCCTATTGTTGAAGTAACTCCAAAGCAACCCGAACAAACAGAAAATCAATAATTGATAATCACCCGTTATGTAGAATATTATATACGGGTGATTTTTTATGTCTGTTTGGACTTATTTTGGCGCTTTGCTTTTAATTTTTTGCGGCGTTTATTTGAGCTTTAAATTGCGCTTTTATCAGGTTTTGGGTTTGAAGGATATTTTCTCTGTGACCGTTTCTAAACTTCTTAAAACTAAAGATTTTGCAGGCTTTAAGGCGATGTGCTTAGCCCTGGGCAGCACAATAGGTATTGGGAATATTGTCGGTGTTTCTGCAGCTATCATTTTAGGCGGTCCGGGCGCGATTTTCTGGATGCTCGTATCGGGGTTTTTAGGGATGATTATTAAATATGCAGAGGTTTATATCTGCGTTGACGATGCTCTCAAAGCAAAAAGGAAAAACGGCGGTCCTATGTTCGTTCTAAGAGGTGTTTGGGGCCCGTTTTTTGCGATAATAGTTATTCTTGCGACTGTTTTTGCAGGTAATATGATGCAGTCAAAGGCTATTTTTGAGTTTATTATCATTGGGTTTGATATAACTCCGATAGTTGTTTGCCTTTTAACTATTCCGCCTCTTTTTTTGGTTGTTTCAGGTAAGGATAGGTTTTATCAAAGCTTTTCAAGCCTTTTTGTTCCTATTGTTTCTTTACTTTATATTGCCGCAACTGTTATAATTATTGCGGTGAATTTTCATAATGTCCCGTTAGCGCTGAAGTCAATTTTTAAGTCGGCTTTCGGATTTTCTTCAGTAGGCGGCGGCTTTTCGGGTGCCGCAATTTCTGCTGCTGTTCGCAACGGAATGATGAAAGGACTTTTTACTCATGAGGCAGGAATGGGCTCTGCGCCTATAGCCCACGCTTCTGCTATAGTAAAAGAACCGCATACACAAGGTGCTTGGGGAATAATTGAGGTTTTTATTGATACTGTTATAGTTTGTTCGTTGACGGCACTTGCTATATTGTCCTCGCCGTGTTATATTAACGGAGGATTTAATGATCCGTTCAGGCTTGTTCTATCAGTTTTTTCGGATGTTTTCGGAAAGCTTGGGTTAAAGAGCTTAAGCTTGTTTGCTTTCCTATTTGCCTTTGCAGCTATGGTGGGTTGGTCATTTTATGGAGCAAAGGCAGTTGAGTATTTAGGTGCAGGGAATAAACTGAAAAGAGCTTATGCCGCAATATTCGCGTTGGCATTTCCGTTGTCATTGTTCTTGCCCGATAATCTGATTTGGAGTTTTACCGATATTTTTAATACCTTGATGCTACTGCCCAATGTTATAATGATTTTCTGTTTGGCAGATAGGATAGTTATAAAGAGGGGAAGTTTTAAAAATGATTTGCAACCTTTGCCCGAGAAATTGCGGTGCATTAAGAACCGAAACTGAAGGTAACGGCGTTTGCAGAATGCCGTCCTTACCCGTTGTTGCAAGAGCCTCGTTGCATTTTTGGGAGGAACCGCCTATTAGCGGAACCAAAGGTTCAGGAACAGTCTTTTTCAGTGGTTGCTCGTTAGGTTGTGTTTACTGTCAAAATGAAGAAATTTCGCATAAACGCTTCGGCAAGAAAATCACAGTAGAAGAATTGGCAGAAATCTTTAAAAAACTTGAACTTTCAGGTGCTCACAACATTAACCTTGTCAATCCTACTCATTATCTTGATGCGATCGAAAAAGCGGTTTCTTTTTATAAGCCCAAAATTCCTCTTGTTTATAATTCGGGTGGCTATGATACGCAAGAAAGTATTGAAAGAGCTGCAAAGTTCTGTGATATTTTCCTTATGGATTTGAAATATGTAAGTTCTGATAAAGCAGAGCGTTACAGCAAGGCCAAAGATTACCCTGATGTTGCTAAAAAAGCGCTTATTAAGTGTAAAGAATTAGTCGGTGATAATGTTTATGATAATGATGGCATTATGCAAAAGGGGCTTATAGTTCGTCATTTGATTTTACCATCTGCTACCAATGAGGCCATAGAGGTTATTAAATTTGTAAAAGATAATCTAAAGGGCGCGGATTTTAGCCTTATGAGTCAATATACTCCTTGCGGCAACCTTGAAAATTATCAGGAGATTGCAAGAAAAATTACTAAAAGGGAGTATGAAAAGGTTTTGGCAGTTGCAGAGCAAACCGATATAGATAATATATATATTCAGGATTTATCCAGCAGTAATAAAGAGTTTGTTCCGTCTTTTGATTTAACAGGAGTATGATTTAGGTATATTCCTTAAGTTTCCTTCATAATATTTAGCGGTATTAAAGTTTTAAAGACTTCGGAGGAAACGGTATGACAGATTTAAGTATTTATAACGATATTGCCGCAAGAACAGGGGGCGACATCTATATAGGTGTTGTCGGGCCGGTAAGAACAGGGAAATCAACCTTTATAAAAAAGTTTATGGATACCCTTGTTATACCGAATATTGCGGGCGAGTATTCAAAGGAAAGAGCAACCGATGAGCTTCCCCAATCGGCAGGCGGCAGAACTATTATGACAACCGAACCGAAATTTGTGCCTGAGCAGAGCGTTCAGATTAAGGTGGGGGATACCGCCAGTATGAATGTAAGGCTGATAGATTGCGTTGGGTATATTGTGCCGAGCTCGCTGGGCTATATTGAGGATGATAATCCGCGTATGGTCAGAACGCCATGGTTCGAGGACCCTGTTCCTTTTAATATGGCGGCAGAGTTTGGAACTAAAAAGGTTATAACTGAGCATTCAACAGTTGGACTTTTAATAACAACCGACGGCAGTATCAGTGATATTCCGCGCTGGGAATATGAAGAGGCTGAAAGCCGAGTTATAGCCGAGCTAAAAGAGATGAATAAGCCGTTTATCGTGCTTATGAACAGTATGTATCCCGAGTCTGATTCGGCAAAAAGAGCGGCGGAGGAACTTTCTCAAAAACATTCGGTAAACGTTAAAACCGTAAACTGCCTTGAGTTAACCGAAAATGATATTAAAGAGATTTTATCGGGTCTTTTATATGAATTTCCGCTTAAAGAAATCAAAATAAAACTGCCGATGTGGATAAACGCGTTGCCGTTAGAGCACCATTTGAGCCAGCAGATTTATTCAAATCTCAATAACTGCTCTGAAAAGGCCGAAAAGGTTGCCGATGCTAAAAAATTTGCAGAGGAATTTGCTCTTTGCGAAAATATCAGTTACGCAGGACTGCAAAATGTTGATTTGGGTAGTGGTTGTGCCGAAATAACGGCTGATGTTGAGCGCAGACTTTTCTATGATGTTTTAAAAGAGGCAACCGGCGTTTCGATAACCAATGAGCAACAGTTGATGAAAGAGATTATTGAATTTTCTAAAATCAAAAAGGAGTATTACCGCTTTAAGAATGCGCTCGATGAAGTTGAGGCAACGGGCTACGGAATTGTTATGCCTGAGATTGATGAGCTTTCATTAGAAGAACCGGAAATCGTAAAGCAGGGTGGAAGATACGGAGTGCGACTTCGCGCATCAGCGCCTTCAATACATATGATGAAGGCAAATATAACAACCGAGGTAAGCCCCATAGTTGGTTCTGAAAAGCAATCGGAAGACCTTATAATGTATCTGCTTAATGAGTTCGAGGACGAACCGACAAAGATTTGGGATTCAAATATTTTCGGAAAATCCTTGCATGAGCTTGTTAATGAAGGCTTACATACAAAACTCGCACGTATGCCGGCAGATGCAAGATTACGGTTGAAAGAAACGCTCGAAAAAGTTATAAACGAGGGTTGTTCTGGACTAATTTGTATTATTTTATAAAAAATTCATAAAGCGTTATTGAATGTTTAAAAAATTTATGTTAATATAAATTTGCATTAAGAAAATGCACGTCATTTAAAAAAAAGACGTTTAAATAATGATATAAGGAGAAACAAAAGTATGAAAAAATTTGTATGTCCCGTTTGCGGTTATGTTCATGAAGCAGAAGTAATGCCTGAGGGTTTTGTTTGCCCCGTTTGCAAGGTTCCCGGTTCTAAGTTCAAGGTTATGGAAGAGGGTAAGCTTGCTGCTGAG
>JAZOQD010000033.1:0-13966 GCA_045655925.1 Acutalibacteraceae bacterium
CAATACCTGCGGAAACTGCCGACAACCTTGCCGAGAATTTCCATCCTTTCAGGTCTTATTGGGTCAAAATCGGGATTTTCAGGCATTAAATAAGGTGCTTCGCCGGGCTTCATTATAAGGCGCTTAACGGTCGCCTCATCATCAATCATGGCAACAACTATATCGCCGTTTCTTGATTGAAGGTCCTTGTTTGCAATTATGACGTCTCCGTCCAAAATACCGGCATCGCGCATACTGAGCCCTTGAACCTTTAATCCGAAAAGGTTATCTGAAAACTCGCGTGAGGCAGGGTAAGGGATATAGCTTTCAATCTCTTCAACCGCCAAAATAGGTTGACCAGCAGTTACTCTGCCTAAAACGGGAACCATTGTTGAGTCTCCCGCGTTGGCGATTCTGATAGAACGCGAGAACTTTTGGTCGCGCTCGATAAGACCCGCATCCTCTAAGAAGTTGAGGATTGAATGAACGGTTGAGGTTGATTTTATTCCCGTTGCTTCGCAGATTTCGCGAATGGTTGGCGGAATTGCGCGCGAGGTAGCCTTTAAGATATAAGAATATACAAGAGTCTGATTTTTAGAAAGTTCAGATTTAGACATTTAGTTCTCCACTTTTAAATATTTTACAGCTCTTTATGGGTTTGTTACATACTGAGTGATGCAATGATTTCTACAACTTTAGTAAAGATCAATGAAAACGCCGGGACAATAAGAATCAGGTTCTGAGCAATATTAAGGAAAATACCGCTTAAAACTCCTGCAGCAGAGTTTGTTCCACCCTTGAGCACAACGGCAGAAGCATTTGGAATGCATGCAGAATTAAGCTGCTCAAGATCCTTCATAGCCTTTTTATAATACCAATAATCAGCCAAAACAGAATAAAGAATGGTAAGCCCTAACTTTAAGTAGGAAATCAACGAAATAATTGACGAACAGAGCATAAAGCCTTTGTTGGTTTGGAGTTTAGTCATCATTTCTACTTGAAGATCTGTGGCTAATTCCTCGGCTTCTTCAGGGGTTAAATAGCCCTCCTCTGCAGCTATTGCTTGCTCCATAATCTCAGGGAAATATTCCATAACGCAATCGCAAGCGTAAGTAAAGCAAGCCGAGTATGTAACAGTAATAGCAAGCGAAACGGCGAGCACAATTGCGCCTACCTTATACATTTTTCGATAGAAAAACCAAACGAAAGGAATGTTTAAAAGATAGGAAAAGAGGAATACCGGCCAGTTCCAGCCAGCCTTTCCGAACCGAGCAAACTTTTTGAACTTAGGAATATATTTTCCGCTGTTCTTGCCAACATAATCGGCAACCTCAGGAACAGGTATTCCATTTATATCCTGCTCAGCAGGAGCCTTTAAAGAGGCGCCGCAGTTAGCGCAGAAAGAATAATCTGTGCTGTTAAGAGTGCTGCAATTAGGGCAAATTATATTATTTTCAGACATAAGAGTTACCCTCCGAAATTTAAAGTATAAGCATTGCCAAAAGACTCGGCAAATAGGATTCTCCAAGCAGACCGAGAAGCATTCTGAACGAGCCAACACCGCCATATTTTATAAAGGCTTCTTCGGTTTCAAGGTCTTCTCCGATTTCGCCGCGGTTGATTTTTTGAATTCTGTCAATGCAATGGTTTCTGTAAGCCCATTCGCCCCTCATTCCGCAATGAATTCTCGGAATTATAAATAGTAAGAAGCCGATAAAGCATAGCAAAACGCTCATAGCGCTAAAATGACCGATATTTGCCGAAATGAGTTGGGCTACAGCTTGATAGGTCATCTCTGAGGTATCGCCAAGGAGGCTAATCTGCATATTAAAGGGGATAAAGCAGAGCTTTGATGCAACTGCAAGAATAAGATATAAAATACCGTTTGTATCCATTTTCTTGGAAAATGACCAAGCAGATGGGAATAAAAACGCCGCCCAGTTCCAAGAAGTTTTCGAGTCCTTGCTCATTTTAACGAAACGGGGAATAAACCTGTTGGGCGACATTGCTACAAACTTGCCCATAGTTTTAGCGGGGATACCCTCAATCTCGGTTTTGGGATGAATTCCGCCCAATGGGTCAAACATTAAAGGCATGCCGCCCATTGTGAAAATATGAGGGGTTATATCATAAGGAATACCGCAATGAGGACAAAAATGAGCATCTGGATTTTCCGCAGCCTTTCCGCACTTTTTGCAGGTTTTAACCTGTGAACTTTCCGGGTTCTCATTTTCGTTCTCTGAGGGCTCCTGAGTTTGAGGCTTATATTGCTCATCAGTTCCGTGCAGGTGTTCTAAACCGCATTTGCCAACCGTTTGCCAACAATCTCTGTGGTGTGGCGCTCCGCATTCGGGGCAGACAACTATATCGTCCTCTCCATCAAAAAGGTATGAGTGGCAAATCTGGCATTGTTTACTTTTTGCGTCGTTGTTCATTTCTTCTTTTTCTCCGTTTAGAAGCCGACTTCTTATCAAAGGCGGCAAAGACCATATCAAAGTAGGCGGTTCCATAGTTATGGAACTGATCTGTTTTAATCATCTGGCGCAATTTGTTCCTATGAACCCATTTGGCTTCACAGACCTCTTCCTCCTGCAACTTTAAGGAGGAAACAGGTATATCGCATTTTACCAAATAAACATTAAGCAGAGAGTTTTTTCGAACAAGCTTGCCGATAAGCTTAAAGCGCTCGGGCTCGGCATCAATGCCCATTTCTTCAAAAAGCTCTCGCTTTGCGGCGGTAAGCGAATCCTCGCCCGAAACCGCGCTTCCGCCTATAGCGGCCCATTCGCCCGGCATAAGCGGTTTTGTAAGGCTGCGGCGCTGAATTAAAACGCGGCCGTCAGACCCTAAAATCCATATATGCACAACGAGATGGTATTCACCTTTTTGCAGGCATACCCTCTTGCGCACAACGGTCTTGCCCGTAGGTTGACCGCTTTTATCCAAAATATCCCATACTTCCATTTTGCACCCCGAAAGACTTATCGCTTTTCAACTATGTTGCCCAAGGCTTTATATATTGAGTTTTCGGGAACAACACCTCGAACAGAGGATAAGGGATAGATGTTGCTGTTTTTGCCGATAACTGTGCCGGGATTGAGAACCGAGCCACAACCAACCTCAACAAAATCGCCCAGCATAGCGCCGAATTTTTTAAGACCGGTTTCAATTTTACAATCAGCCGATTTCACAACAACAAGGGTTTTATCCGATTTAACATTTGAGGTTATTGAGCCTGCGCCCATATGCGATTTATAGCCCAGAACCGAATCTCCGACATAGTTATAATGCGGAATCTGAACATTATCGAAAATAAGGGCATTTTTAACCTCTGTGGAGTTGCCGACAACCGAATTTTTTCCGATGATTGCGCTGCCTCTTATAAATGCGCAATGGCGCACCTCTGCGCCCTCATCAATAATGCAGGGACCTGCGATATACGCGCTATCGAAAACGGTTGCGCTTTTTGCAATCCAGATGTTTTCGCCGCGCTTCTCGAATTTTTCAGGGTCAAGGCTTTCGCCAAGCTTAACAATAAAGCTTTTAAGCTCACCTAAAATCTCCCAAGGATAAGTTTTGCCCTCGAAAATTTCGGCGGCAATAGTGTGCTCAAGTGAGTATAATTCGCTTATTTTTAAAGCACTCATAATTCTCCTCCAAATCTGCCAAAAACGGCAATAAGTTATATTCTATATTATTATACCAAACTTTTGTTCTGCATACAATATATTTTTCATTATTTTATAAAACAACTGTAAATTTTAAAAGTTAATCTTCCGTTTTAATTGAATGTGTGGTAAAATATTATAATAATGCTCAAAGGAGGCGCAAATATGGATTACAAAAATAATATTTTTTATATAATCGGTTCGGGAATTGTTGCGCTTTCCGTAATAGATCTTGTTGTAACCTTCGCTATGATGGGTATGGGGTTTGATAATGCGATTATATGGTTCTTTATCGGCTGTGTAACCTTGGTTATCGGCCTTTTCATGTCGCAGACCGCCAAGCGCAGATGTGAAGAAGGATATTATGAGTTTAAGCGTCCGTCTAAACTAGTTGTTTTAAAGGAGAATTTTTCTTCCGTATTTGGCTTCCTATTTAAAAGAGGCGTTATCGGCGCGGTTGCTATTATTTTGGTTATATGCTCGGTAGCAGTAACTGCAATTTTAGGCATCAGATGTGCAAAGACTGCTTTTGACCGCGGTGGCCCTTTAAATGCAGGTTATAATTATAGCCTGTCTGAAGCCGAAAGATATAAGTCTTTAATGGAGGAGCAGTTGCAGGAAGGCAACGATATAAGAGCCGAGAACTTTAAAGCAGCTATGGAAAAAGCCATTAAGGACAGTGAGGAATATTTAAAGATTGGTCAAAAATTGACTGAGAAGTTAAATAAGCAACTACCGCCCTTTTATTATAGTCTTGCTGCGAGCGCTTCAATGGTTGCTTTTTATATAACGGTTATAGTTTTATATAAGCGTAAAAATTTAAAAGGTGATGCGCTATGAGGAGGATACTGATTATCGGCGGTGGCGCGGCAGGTCTTATGGCGGCATACAGTGCGGCTTCGAGAGGCTTTGATGTTACCATAGCCGAGAGAAATGAAAAAGTTGCCAGAAAGGTTATGATAACCGGCAAGGGCCGATGCAATGTTACTAATGCCACCGATTTAAAGGGTCTTATAAATGCCGTTACGGGCGATGGGCGATTTCTTTATTCCGCATTTTCTGCGTTTTCCGCTGAGGATACTATGCAGTTTTTTGAGAATGCGGGCGTGCCGCTTAAAATAGAACGCGGCAACAGAGTTTTTCCTGTTTCTGACAAGGCGGTTGATATTGTTGACGCGCTTTATAAAACCGTTCGTTCTTTGGGCGTTAAGATATTGAATTGCAGAGTTAAAAGTCTTAAAGTGTCAGATGGCGTTTGTATCGGTGCTACAACAGAAAACGGAACCGATATTTTAGCCGATGCCGTTATAGTTGCAACGGGAGGACTTTCTTATCCAACAACCGGCTCAACGGGTGATGGATACAGTATGGCAAAAGAAGTAGGCCACACCGTTACCGAATTAAAGCCCTCGCTTGTTTCGCTTATAGCGGAAAACGGTTTTTGTTCATCTTTATCAGGGCTCTCACTTAAAAATATCAGCGTTTCGCTTTACGAGGGCGAAAACAAAAAGCCGATATATAGCGATTTCGGGGAAATGCTGTTTACGCATCTTGGAGTTTCGGGCCCGTTGGTGCTTAGTGCCTCAGCGTATATTGATAGTCCAAGAGATAAGGACTATAGGCTGGAAATTGATTTAAAACCGGCATTGTCGGATGAAAAACTTGATGAACGCATAAGGCGCGATTTTTTAAAGTTTTCAAACAAGGATTTTATAAATTCTTTATCAGAATTAGTTCCTAAAAGCATGGTGCCTGTTGTTGTTAATTTAAGCGGCATCGAGCCCTCTAAAAAGGTTAACCAGATAACCAAGGAGCAAAGAGAAAAACTTATTTTTGTCTTAAAGCATTTTACGGTTAATATAAAAGATTTGGGACCTATTGAGGAAGCGGTTGTGACAAAGGGTGGAATTGCACTAAAAGAGGTTGACCCAAAAACGATGCAATCTAAAATCATCAAGAATCTTCATTTTGCCGGAGAAATTTTGGATTTAGATGCCTTTACAGGTGGCTTTAATTTACAGATTGCCTTTTCAACCGGCTATAGCGCGGGGCAGGGTGTTCTTAAATAATAAAGGATGGATAAAATGAGCGAAAAACTTATTTCTATTGCTATTGATGGCCCTGCGGGCGCAGGAAAAAGCACTATCGCAAAGCTGTTGGCAAAAACGGTGGGTTGCATCTATGTTGATACAGGTGCGCTTTACAGAACGATTGGTCTTAGTGTTTTGGAAAGCGGTATTGAGCCGAGCGATACATCGGCTGTTATTGAACAGCTAAAGAAAATTGAGGTTGATATTGCCTATAAGGGTGAAAACCAGGTTGTTTTGCTAAATAAAAAAGATGTATCCGATAAAATAAGGACCCCAGCAGTTTCAGAGGCCGCTTCGGTAACCTCGGCTATCCCTGAGGTCAGAGCCTTTTTGTTAGAACTCCAGCGTAAGCTTGCAAGAGAACATAGCGTTGTTATGGATGGCAGAGATATTGCAACGGTTGTTTTGCCTAATGCCGATGTTAAGATTTTCTTAACCGCCTCGGCTGAGGAACGGGCTAATAGAAGATATAAAGAACTTATAGAAAAAGGCGAGCAGGTTATATATGACGAGGTGCTTCGCGATATAATTATCCGCGATGAGAGAGATAGCTCGCGTGCAGTAGCGCCTCTAAAATGCGCCAAGGATGCAACACTCGTTGATACAACCGGAAAAAGCATTGATGAAGTAATTGCTTTGATGAGCAATATAGTTCTTGAAAAAACAAAATAAAGGTGATTTTTTGAAGAAAGTTATTTTGGCCGAAACCGCCGGCTTCTGCTTTGGGGTTGACCGCGCCGTTCAAACCGTTCAAAAACTTTTAGAGGATGGCAAAAAGGTTGCAACCTTAGGCCCTATAATTCATAATCCTCAATTAGTAGCAGAACTCGAAGCCAAGGGCGCGCGAATAGTAGAAGAACCCGAGCAGGTCCAGCCCGATGAGGTTTTGGTAATCCGTTCTCATGGCGTGGCAAGAGAAATTTTACTGCGCGCCGAAAAAACAAATGTGACAGTTGCTGATGCAACCTGTCCCTTTGTTTCTAAAATTCATAAAATTGTATCATCTGCAGGCGATGAGGGCAGAACCGTTTTAATTGCCGGAGATAAAGAGCATAAAGAAGTGGTCGGAATTGTCGGCCACTGTAAAGGCAGAGTTTTTGTTTTTGATAGCGAGGAAGCGTTAGAACAACTGTCAAAATCGGGAGATGTAACCCAAAATGAGCCGATAACTGTTGTTTCACAGACCACTTTTAATCAAGAACTCTTCAAAAAGTGTCAAAAAACTTTAAAAAAACTCTATACAAATGCAATTATTTTTGATACAATATGTAATGCGACTGCGAAAAGGCAGAATGAAGCCGGTGAATTAGCCGCTAAATGCGATGCTATGATAGTAATCGGCGGAAAATCAAGCTCTAACACTAAAAAATTGGCTCAAGTGTGTTCCGCGGCTTGTGAAAAAACGATTCACATCGAAACCGCAGGTGAGCTAAGATTATCCGAGCTTGAAGATGCAAGTCTAATCGGAGTCGTAGCCGGGGCTTCAACACCGTCCGGCATAATAAAGGAGGTTCTAAATACCATGGAAGAAATGCAGACTGCTGCAGAAACAATTATCAACGATGAAATGACCTTTGAGGAGATGCTTAACGCAAGCGAATCAGGTTCAAATACAGATCAGAAGGTTAAGGGCTATGTTCTTTCAGTCGGTCCGACTGAGATACAGGTTGACATTGGCAGAAAACACACCGGTTATGTCACAGCCGCTGAGTTTTCTTCTGACCCCTCAATAAAGCTTGACGAGGTTGTAAAGGTTGGCGATGAACTCAATCTTATCATTATGAGAACAAATGACCAGGAAGGCACCGTTATGCTTTCCAAGAAGCGTTATGACGCTATCGCAGGCTGGGACAAGGTTGTTGCAGCTAAAGAGAGTGGCGAGGTTATTACCGGCACCGTTTCTGAAATTATCAAGGGCGGCGTTGTCGTTTTCTATGAGGGAATCAGAGTTTTCGTTCCCGCATCTCAGGCAACTCTTTCTAAAGCTGATAGCCTTGACGAGCTCAAGGGCAAAGAGTTAAGCTTTAAAATTATTGAAATTGGTCCCCGTCGCAGAGTTATCGGTTCTGCCCGTTCGGTTCTCCGTGAGCAGAAGGCTGCTAAGCAGGCTGAGTTCTGGGAGAATGTTGCAGTTGGCGACCGCTTTAAAGGAACAGTTAAATCTCTTACCGGCTACGGTGCTTTTGTTGATATCGGCTCGGTTGACGGTATGGTTCATATCTCTGAGCTTTCTTGGTCAAGAATCAAGAATCCTTCTGAGGTTGTAAAGGTTGGCGATGAGCTCGAGGTTTATATCAAGGCTATTGATGCTGAAAAGAAGAAGGTTTCTTTAGGCTATAAGAAGGCTGAGGATAATCCTTGGGAAATCTTCAAGGCAAAATATGCTGTCGGCGATGTTGTTAATGTTACCGTTGTCAGCATGACTACTTACGGTGCATTTGCAAAAATCATTCCGGGAATTGATGGTCTTATCCATATTTCCCAGATTGCTGACAGAAGAATTGAGAAGCCTGCCGATGAGCTTAAAATCGGTCAGACTGTTGATGCAAAAATCATCGATATTGACCTTGAGAAGAAGCGCGTAAGCCTATCTATCCGCGCTCTTATCGAAAAGGCTCCCGAAGCAGAAGAAGCAGTTGAGGAGACTGCTGTTGAAGCAGAGGAAGCAGTAGAGGCAACCGAGGAATAATTAAAAAAAAGAAAAGAAGGTAAGCGGCAGATTTCAGGCGTTTACCTTCTTTTGATTATAAAGACTTTTTATTAACAGAATTTTAGGATGGAAGCAGTATGAAGAACTATTTTTCGCCGGCTTTAAGAATGGTCGGAATGGCTCTGTTCGCTTGTTTTGTGAGCTTCTTTGTTTATATTTCTTTTTATGTTATGATAAGAGAATTTTCAACAACCGTAGTAGGTTATACGGTTTATGAAATTGATAGCGAAGGAAACTCGAAGGATATTGAAACTCTGCCAGAACCCCCAAAAGCCATAAAGGAAAATCAAGGATATAGGCAGGTTCGCTCCG
The DNA here is from genome assembly GCA_045655925.1 of Acutalibacteraceae bacterium. Lineage (GTDB taxonomy): Bacteria > Bacillota > Clostridia > Oscillospirales > Acutalibacteraceae > UMGS172. Next base: position 8,760 of record JAZOQD010000033.1, read on the forward strand.
ATATGCCTAAGGTTGCTAACGCCATAATGGGCGTTTTGCAGGTGGTTTGCGGAGTTGGCGTTTATTTTTGCGTTGTCGGCTCTGTTCTGGCTAAGCTGGCGGCAAAGGATAGAAATAATATGGACTTTGCGGGGACTTCATACGATAAATTAAAGGGCCTTAAAATCGGCGCAATTTTTGCCATTCCCGCTGTTATTAGTTGGTCTTCGGCGCTCTTATTAAGAGTTATTGAAAAGGCTGCATTCACCGATACATATTATTGGGTCTACCGTTGGTTTATAATGTGCCCGGTAAAGCCGATTATCGATGTTTTTACCAATAATGCGGCAACCTTGCATCAGGCGTCGATACCTTCAATTGCTTTAACAGGTGTTTTCCCGTTGTTGCAGATTGCATTTTCTGCAGTAATGTATATTATATGCTTTAACGAGGATAGTGTTATTGCAAAAATCCTCTATAAAAGCACAAAAAAAGAAACTAAACAACCCAGGAGGCTTTCGAGATAATGGGCTTCTTTACAAAAAATTATGATACTCCCGGAAAGGGCGTTTCAAAAAACGAACCCGAGAAAAAAGGCTTTTTCCGCTTTTTTGAACTATATTTCCGCAATTTCTGGATGCTTGTTTCAGCAGGTCTTTGGTATATTCTTTTATCCATTCCTGTAGTAACGAGCGGTCTTGCCAATGTTGGTATGGCATATATCTGCCGAATGGCCGCAAGGGATAAGCATGTTTTCTTGACCAGCGATTTTTTTGGCGCAATAAAACGTAACTGGAAAAGGGCGCTCCCTGTTGGTATAATAAACCTTATTATTTCCGTGGTTTTTGCCGCAGACCTTTATGTTTTATATATTTATTGGTCGCAGGGTATTATAAATAAAACCTGGGGAGCAGTTGTTTTTGCCGCTTCGATGGTTTTCATCGCAGGTTTCACCTTTATGAAGTATTACATATATACCTTGATGATTACCTTTGATTATAATATTAAGACGCTTTATAAAAATTCCTGGCTTTTTGCAACCTTGGGGATTAAGCATAACCTTATAATAACGGGAACATTGGCAATTATTTTTGCCTTGGCTTATGTTTTGCTTACGCTCAATTTCAGAATTGGTCTTACAATTATAATCGTTGTTGGTGCGTTTATTTACCCCTCGTTCAGTATGTTCTTGATTCAGTTTAATGTTTTTCCGGAAATCAAAAAGTATATAATTGACCCTTATTACGCGGAGCATCCCGATGATGATATTGAAAAGCGCCGCGATTTAGGCCTTATCACTGTCGAAGAGGAATCGGTCTTTGAGGATAACGGAGTAGAGGAAGATTAAAGCTTCCTTATGTTAAACATACTGTCAATAATTCGCCAGTTCTGTGTAAACAGACTGCCTATTGTCCAGTAACTGACGCCACCTAAATTATAGTCATTTATAAGCTCTAACCGAGCCATAGTGCTTCTCGCATTTTCGAACCAGACTATATGATTTTGCCCGTCTTTAGTGTATTCAAAGAACGGCGCCTCGGACGACTCGTTATACTCTATATCTGCATTTTCATTTACTGCTCTGAGCATTGCAGAGTTTATGGATAAAATATCCGCTGCTGTGCCCTCGCGGTAGGGCAAAGTCCAGTCATAGCCATAGTTTGGCATACCCATTAGAATTTTTTCGCTCGGTATTTCGGTAACGGCGTAGGAGATTACCTTTTTAACCTCGCTATAAGGCGCAACTGCCAATGGCGGTCCGTAGAGGTAGCCCCATTCATAAGTCATAATTATAACGCGGTCGGCAACCTTGCCGTGAAAGGCGTAGTCGTGTGCTTCATAAAGAGTGCCGACCTGCGTTGCCGAAAGCTTGGGTGCAATGGCGGTTGAAAGAGAAAGGTTATAGGGCGTAAGCGCCGCTTTCAATTCGGTTAAGAAGTTGTTATAATCGGCGCGGTTAGAAGGATAGATATATTCAAAATCAATATCAACCCCCGAGTAGCCTTTGCTTCTTGCGGTTGAAACGATGTTGCTTATAAGCGTTGAGCGAACGGAGCTGTCTGTAAGAATGGTTCTGGCCAAATCACTGTCAAACCCTGAGCCCTCTACTGTATTTGTAACAACCATAACGGGCGCGGTGCGAAATTCTTTGGCAATGCGGATTAGTTCTTCATCGTTAATTGAGCTTAGCGTTCCATCAGATAAGGCGGAATAGCTGAAGATTGAAAGAAAAGTAAGATAGGGCAGAGTTTGGCGCAAAATATCGCGGTTTATATTAGGGTAGCAGTATCCGTTAACATCTATGGTTTTTTTATTTGCCTCATCCTTTGGAATGAGCAAAACCTGACCCGGATATATAGTGTATGGCTCAGTAAGGCTTGGATTTTCTCTTAAAATATCGGCCGTTGAAACACCCTCTTTTACGGCGATACTGTAAACCGAATCACCCGGGCGAACAATATATGTGTTGTTATTGGAGGGAATCAAAATATCCTGACCTATTGCAATTCTTGAACTGTCGGGCAATCCGTTATATCGCTCAAGCTCTGATAGAGTTAGGCCGTAGCGCCTTGCAATAGAATAAAGAGTATCGCCCGATTGGGCAGTATAAATAATCATATTGTTTACTCCTTTTTATAGATTCTTTTAAATATATGCAAGGAGAAACATAATCTTGATTAACTAAAAAGGAGAAAAATATGCTTTTGGTTGATAAAATGCTATCACTAACCGAGTCATATATTAAGCTTGATGATGAGGCGGTAAAAAGACTTGAGCGTTATGCCGAGTTGTTGGTAGAGTGTAATGAAAAGATGAATCTTACCGCTATAACCGACCCTGAGGGCATTGCAGTAAAGCATTTTGCTGACTGCCTGAGTATTTTTAAATATGCCGATATAAATAAAGGCGCATCGGTAATCGATGTTGGAACGGGGGCAGGCTTCCCCGGTGTTGTTATGAAAATAGCAAGACCTGATATTAAGCTAACCCTGCTTGATTCATTAGCAAAAAGGATAACCTTTTTAGATGAGCTTTGCAAAGAATTAGGGCTTGAGGTTACAACCGTTCATTCAAGAGCGGAGGACGGCGCGGTAAAATTCAGAGAGCAATATGATTTTGCTGTGGCCAGAGCAGTTGCAAATATGCGCGTTCTTTCGGAATATTGTATGCCTTATGTTAAGGTTGGCGGAACATTTATCGCTATGAAAGGCGCTTCTGCCGCTGAGGAATTAGACCAATCCTTGAACGCAATCAAGCTTCTTGGCGGTGAGCTTTCCAAGTTTGATATGTTTAGCCTGGAGGATTCGGGCCAAAGAGGTATAATTCAGGTTAAAAAGATTTCGCAAACTTCGACAAAATACCCCAGAAACCCTGCGAAAATTTCAAAACAACCTTTATAATATGCAGAATCGGACAAGAAATTGTCCGATTTTTTGTTACACTTTTTCTTGAAATGATTGGCAAAAAATGGTAATATTTGCTTGCAGACAAAGGAGGTGCGGACATGCTGAACGGAAGGAATAAAGGGGATAAAAAGTTAATAACCCTGACTCCTGAAAAAATTGTCCCGTCACCCTATCAGCCGCGAAAAGAGTTCGATTATTACGAGCTTTTAGAGTTGTCAAAAAGCATCAAAGAAAACGGCATGATACAGCCTGTAACGGTCAGAAAAATGAATGATAAATATGAGCTTATATCGGGCGAGCGAAGGCTTCGCGCCGCCGCGATTGCAGGTCTGAAAACTGTTCCTGCAATAGTGGTTTCCGCTTCTGACCGCGAATGCTCTTTAATGTGCCTTATAGAAAACATTCAGCGCACCGATTTAAACTTTTTTGAGGAAGCAAAGGGCCTTAAAAAACTTATGGAGGATTTTGATTTATCGGCGCTGGAGGTTGCCGAGAGAATCGGAATGGCGCAGTCAACGCTTTCGAATAAGCTCAGGCTTTTAAGGCTTGGAGCCGAGCAGCAGGAACGAATAATTTTCACAGGCTTAACCGAGCGCCATGCGAGAGCGCTTTTAAAAATAGAGGAAGAGGACCGCGATGAAGTTCTCAACAAAATAATTGCCGAGCAGTTATCGGTTAAGGAAAGCGAGGACTATATAGCCTCATTTTATGAGGAACCCCAAAAGCCGAGCGCAAGACCGCCATTAAGAAGAGGCCATATAGGAGATTTGAGGATTTTTTCTAACAGTTTATCCAAAATGCTTGGAACGATAAGAAAATCGGGAGTTGAAGCAACCTCAAGAAAAAAAGAAACCGATGAGTATATTGAATATACAATAACTATCCCAAAGGGTCGCAAGGACAAGGACAGATTCAAAGTAATCGAGTCCTCGCAGATGACCTTTCTATAACTTTACCCACCCATATTCATCCCCATACAAGCGAGGTGCCGTCTTGCCTTTTAAGGCAGGGCGGCATCTTGCTGTTTTAAGCCTTGAAAAACAGATATAACTTCTGTATAATTATAGTAATATTAAAGCTATGGAGAATGATTTATGAAATCACCGCTTGCTGACAGAATAAGACCAACCGAGCTTTGCGATGTTGTTGGTCAAAGGCATTTATTGAGCGAGGGCAAACCGCTTCGCAAGATAATTGAATCGGGCAACATTCCAAACCTTATTTTTTATGGCCCATCGGGCGTTGGAAAAACAACGCTTGCTTCAATTATTGCTAAAAAAAGCGGCAAAAGGCTATATAAGCTGAATGCAACAACTGCTTCAACTGCTGATATCAAAGAGATGCTTGAATCAACAAATATGATAGGCGCAGAGGATGGGATTTTGCTTTATTTGGATGAGATTCAGTATTTTAACAAAAAGCAGCAACAAACTCTCTTGGAGAGCATTGAAAACGGAAATATAACTCTCGTTGCATCAACAACCGAAAATCCTTATTTTTATGTTTATAACGCCATTTTGAGCCGTTCAACAGTTTTTGAGTTTAAGGCGTTGACTGCCGATGATATTTTACCTGCCGTTTCAAGAGCGGCCAGGCTTATGGGCGAGGAACAGGGCGAGGAGATTAGCTTTGAGCCTGAGGCGGCAGAAATAATTGCAAGAGGCTGCGGCGGCGATGTCAGAAAAGCGCTTAATGCCGTTGAATTAAGCGTTTTAGCATCTGAGCATATTGACGGTAAGGTTACCGTTACTGCCGATACCGCAAGAGAGCTTACCCAAAAGAGTGCAATGCGCTATGACCGCGAGGGCGATGAGCATTATG
>JAZOQD010000034.1:0-4488 GCA_045655925.1 Acutalibacteraceae bacterium
GCTGTAGCGCATGGAGTTCTGGCTCATCTCAAGGCCTGAAACTGCAACACCACCTGCGTTAACTGCCTTAGAAGGAGCAACGATAACGCCGTTTGCTCTAAGATATGCAACTGCCTCATTGGTAGTAGGCATATTAGAAACCTCAACATAGTATTTTACGCCGTTAGCAACGATTTTCTTTGCTTCTTCCATGCCAACTTCGTTCTGGGTTGCGCAAGGCATAATGATGTCAACCTTTTCGCCCCAAGGCTTCTCGCCCTTGAAGAACTTAACGCCGAACTTATCAGCATAATCCTCAACTCTGTTACGGCAGGAAGCACGCATCTCGAGCATAAAGTTGATTTTCTCCTCGGTTGCAACACCATCCGGATCATAGATATAACCGTCAGGACCGGAAATGGTAACAACCTTACCACCAAGCTCGTTAATCTTTTTAACTGCACCCCAAGCAACATTGCCGAAGCCTGAAACAGCAAAGGTCTTACCCTTAATATCATCAGCAAAGTGGTTGAGCATCTCAACAGTATAATAAACAGCGCCAAAGCCTGTTGCCTCAGGACGAATAAGCGAACCGCCATAGGAAATACCCTTACCGGTTAAAACGCCGGTGAACTCATTCTGGAGTCTCTTATACTGGCCGTAAAGATAGCCAACCTCACGAGCACCAACGCCGATATCACCTGCAGGAACGTCGGTATTAGGGCCAATGTGTTTGCTAAGCTCGGTCATAAAGCTCTGGCAGAAGCGCATAACCTCTGCATCAGATTTACCCTGAGGATCAAAGTCAGAGCCACCTTTGCCACCGCCCATAGGCAATGTGGTAAGAGAGTTTTTAAAGGTCTGCTCAAAGCCGAGGAACTTCATAATGCTCTCGTTAACGGTGGGATGGAAACGAAGACCGCCCTTATAAGGACCGATTGCAGAGTTGAACTGAACTCTGAAGCCACGGTTAACCTGTGCCTGACCGTTATCATCAACCCAAGAAACACGGAACTTAATAAGTCTCTCAGGCTCTACCATTCTCTCAATAATTGCGAGTTTCTGATACTCGGGATGAGCCTCAACAACCGGCTCAATAGAAGCCAAAACCTCTTGAACGGTCTGATGGAACTCAGTTTCACCGGGGTTGCGTTTTTCAACCTCAGCATAAACCTTGTTAAGATATTCACTCTTAAACATAAAAATAGCCTCCAAACATTTTATACATATAAAATATAATAATAAATTATACCCAAACTGCAAATATTTGTCAATAAAAAACGCTATAAGACAAAATTCCCTAATATCATTAAGCAAAAACCGCCGAAAATTAAGTTTTTCGGCGGTTTTGTTGTTCATTTCGGGAATATGAAGTTATTAAATAAACCCAAGTTGCAAGTTGGCTTAAAAAAATAAGTTCCACGGGGTTTTGTTTTGAGGCAACGCCTCAAAGGTTACCCTCTTATTGCTATCAGGGCAAACAAACGAAATTTTATGAGAAAAAAGGGCAATATTCCCAGAACATTTTGAACCGTATTTTCTATCTCCAAAAAGCGAAAATGCACGCGATGCAAACTGAACTCTTATTTGATGCGTTCTGCCCGTTTCGAGCTTGATTTTTAATAGCGAAAATTCTCCGCTATCGGTTTTCTTAACTCCAACTGTTTCATAATTTAACGCTGCTTCTTTAACCCCGCCGCGTTTTCTTTTAACAACATAGGTTTTGTTTTTATTTCTATCGTGAAAAAGCAGGTCAACAAGTCTTCCCTGTTGCTCAACCTTACCCTCGACCACTGCTAAATATTCCTTTGAAAATCCGCCGTTTTGCATCTGCGCTGAAAGGAAAGCCGCCGCGGCTTTGGTCTTGGCATAAACCATAACACCGCTTACATCTTTATCAAGTCTGTGAACGGTGTAAAGTTCATCAACCCCTAAAAGCGATGCAACACTTTTTGAGCCTGTGCTTTCTGATAATACACCAACGGGTTTTATCAGAACAACATACATTTCATTTTCATATAAAATCTCTAATCCGTTATCCATTGTTTTACCCTGTCATTTTAGTTAATTGAAATGATAACATAAAATACAAATAGTTTCAATATGGCATTAGATTCTCGAACTTATTTTTTTAATCTTGCAAGGTTTAGAATATTTTTTTTGCATATTCTATCATCGATTTTGTCCCTCTGCTTTCATAATCCCAAAAGCAAATTATATAATCCGCCTTTTTTGCCATTTGCTCATTTCTGATAGGCCCTGCTGCTTTGCCGTATTTATCCCAATTGGCAACGAATTTTCTTATCTCATATCCATTTTCTATAGCATATCTCTCGCCTATGGCATCAGCACCTCTGCATCCTCCTGAAAGAATAACAATTGTGTTATTCTTCTTGATTTCTCTAATGCAAAAATCTATATAATCTTTTGCTTCATAATAATTATTATAATACCTGCACCCTGCTATAACAATTTTTAAAATCATAACATCACCTTTTTATATACTTATATAAATATATACTTATTTGAATAAATTGTCAAATAAGTATATGGCTAATAAAATATAATCAGAGGTGAAAAATATAACTATGATTAAACTGACTATAGATAAAGTTTTGGATTCCAAAGGTATTTCAAGATATATGCTTTCAAAATCAACCGGCATACAGTATCAAATCATTGACAATTATTACAAAAATCAGGTCAAGAGATATGATAGTTATATTCTCGACCGCATTTGCGCCGCTCTTGATTGTGATATAAGTGATATAATTGAATATAAAAGATAAAACAAAAAACCGTGTGTTATGAGTCGTACTGTTAAGGACAGTTTTTAAAATTTATTCTCATCACTCTGCCGATTTCTTGGCAGGGTGATTTTGTATCTGTTGCAAAATATATTCCTTTTTGATATAATGAATCAAGAATAAAATTATATATTTGTGAGGAAACAATGGCTAAGAAAATAACTAAAAGAAAAAGAGAAAGGCAAAAGCAGGCAAGAATTAATTTTTACATAGATGCATTGTTGTCTTTCTTTGTAATAATTTTACCTTTAATTGCTATAATTCTCTATGCATTTGGAGTTGACATTCCCAAGATAGTCCTTGGAATATACGTATCCGTGGTTTTTATAGCTGCGGGGGTTTTGTTTATTACTTTTACTACACTTGAAAAATTCGGTTTTGGAAAAGAAGGAGAATATTTTAATAAGTTAACTGGATGGAAACAGTTGTCAAAAAAAGAAGCGAAAGCAAACACGGGTGTTTTCGGTGGCGTTATGATTACAATAGGTTTGTTCTTTGCAATATTGACAATTATATATTGTTAAACACTATCACATAATGCCCCTCTTTTTACCCATTTAACCATAGGCTGCAATAAATTGTGAGCAAGGTTAGGGTTTTAGGTTCTCCTAAAGAATTGGAAAATGTGCCGTACAGTTTCCCTGCTTATTACGGAATAAGACAAATATAAAACGGATGTGTAGAATTTCTGCACATCCGTTTTACTATTCAAAGAAATAATATTTTAATAGTGATATTGTGAGATAGGTCTCACAGTGGTATTTTGCCTAATGGCAAAGTGATATTAAAACCTTGCGGTTTTAGTGATATTTTATTCGCCCTTAAACTCGCGAAACGAATAACACTCGGCGATAGCCGAATATCACTGCGTAGCAATAGAACTCGCCGCAAGGCGAATAAAACTGGGGTTGTGTCCTTACGGATACAACCCCTACCACACGGTCTTTTTTTATTTAATCTTTTCCGTTTTGTTGTTTTACTATTTCGCCGGTTTTAGCGTTGATTTCGAAATAATATTCGAACTTGCCATCCTCAAATTCAACTTCCCAAACAAGAACGCCGTTTTCTATCTCAAGTTCGGCCTCAAGGTCATGAACCTCAGTCTTTTTCTTGGAAACCTTTTTAAGAGCAGTTTCAATTGCCTTATCCTTAGAAATTTTAGCCTCTGATGCATTCACTGAAGGTTTGCTAACAGTAGAAGTCGATGATTCTAAGGGTGCACTCGAGGTCGTTTCAACCGTTGATTGCTGCGGTTTACTCGGCTCCTCGGGATTATCACTACCGCCCGTTTTATTGGTGCAGGCAGAAAGCGATAAAACGAAAACAAGAGTTAAAATAAGGGCCAATAATTTTTTCATTTTTCTTTCCTCCTGTATCAATTATCTGCAGCATAAAAAAAGATATGCTACTAACATTATAGTAGCATATCTTTAAAATTTAATCAATTATTATTTGAAATATCTCTCGAGTAAGCCTTTGAGAGCCTTGCCGTGACGAGCCTCATCACGAAACTATGTCAAAACCGCTTTAAATAATGGGATTTCAGATATTAAATTTTAAAATACCACTTGAAATCCCACCATCCTTGAGCTATAATTGAGGCAGAAAAGGGGGATTTTTATGGCAAAATATACAGGTGTTACCCAAAATACAGACGGTTCGTGGACATACAGAATTAAAATCAAACTGCCTGACGGTAGCG
>JAZOQD010000035.1:0-5249 GCA_045655925.1 Acutalibacteraceae bacterium
AGGATTTAATTTGTCTTCCTAAGCCCGCTTGGCCTCCGACTTTCCTTTCTCATATAAGAGAGGTTGATGCTATTGTCCATGTTGTTCGTTGCTTTAATAACGATGATATTATTCATGTTGAAGGCTCGGTTGTCCCGAAAAGAGATATTGAAACAATAAACCTTGAGCTTATCCTTTCCGACCTTGAGATTTTAGAGCGCCGTTTAGATAAAGCAAAGAAGGCTTTAAAGGGTGATAAATCATATCAGGCAGAGGTTGACTTTATTTCTCGTCTTATACTAGAGCTTGAAGCCGGTAAAACCGCCCGTTCAGTTGAAACCGATGAAAACGAAGCCGCTATTCTTTCAACTATTGAGCTTTTAACTTCAAAGCCAGTCATTTATGCTTGTAATATGAGCGAGGATGATTTTAAAGGCGGAATTGATTCAAATGAGCGCTATAACATCGTTAAAGAATTAGCGCTTTCAGAGGGCGCCGAAACATTGCCGATTTGCGCTTCATTAGAAGCAGATATTGCCGAAATGGACGAGGAAGAAAAGCAAATGTTCTTAGAGGAATTAGGCCTTGAAAACTCAGGTCTTGACCGCCTTATCAGAACCTGCTATTCCCTGCTTGGTCTTATTTCCTATTTAACCGCAGGTCAGCCCGAGGTTAGAGCCTGGACTATTAAAAAAGGAACCAAAGCTCCTCAGGCAGCAGGAAAAATCCATAGTGATTTTGAAAAGGGCTTTATCAGAGCCGAGGTTGTTCACTTTGATGACCTTATCGCTTGCGGTAAAGATGATAAAGCACTTATCACCGCAAGAGAAAAAGGCCTCCTTAGAAGCGAGGGCAAGGAATATGTTATGAAAGACGGAGATGTTGTTCATTTCCTGTTCAATGTATAAAACAAAACCACGGTGCATATCGCACCGTGGTTTTATTTTACCGTTATGTAATCTTTAAGATTCTGGAATGTTTTATCGCCGATACCCTTGACATTTTTAATATCCTCAATAGTGTTGAATCTGCCAACAGTTTCACGATAGGTTATTATCGCCTCTGCTTTAGATGGGCCAATACCGGGCAAGGTATCAAGCTCTGCCTTAGTTGCAGTATTTATATTAACAACTGCGATTTGCGCTTTTGACGATGTTACTGAACTGTTAGCCTCTGAGCTTTGTGACTGATAAGGCGCCTTAGATGTGGTTAAATACTGCAAGGAAACGGTCCCTGAGGAAGCATTGTTCTCATCAACCGAGTTATAATCAACCGCGAAGAAGACAATAATGGCCGCAAATATTAAAAACGCACAAAACAGAACTACCTTTTCAAACATATTACCCTTAGCCGCCATTTTCTCCTCCAAAAAAATAATAGTTAAAACAGGATAAGCATTTCGCCTATCCTGTTTTTTATCATTCTAAAATATAAATGTTAACTTTTCTAACGCCCCAGTTACTGCCGCAACGGCACTTTGAACCTGTGGGCATACGAACATCGACAACACGGCCGCTGCCGTTTTTGGCAAAACCGCCGGTATCGGCTGCAATAGCATAGCCGTAAACCTTCTTACCGTCTGCCGAAACAATATAAAGCTTGGTTCCATAAGGAATCTGCTTAGGGTTAACCGCAACATAGCCGGGACGGGCCGAGTTCTTGCCAAAATAAGCGGTAGAGTTGCCATCACAGCAACCGCAATAAGCCGAAGCCTTACCGGTTATAACATTAGCATACTTTATAGGTTGACCCTTTTTGTCAAGTTCAATGGGTTTTTTAGGCTTAAGAGTTGAAATTGCCTTAACATCATTACTTGTCATAACCGCAAGGGATGAGCTGAGCTGAACTCTTGTTCCTATGGTTTCAACCTGATTAACTGCAGCCTTTGTAACCTTTTCACTGCTCTTTTCGGTTGAAACAACCATTCCATTGATTTTCTTCTTTAAATAGGTTACTTCCTTTTCGCCGTTTTTACCAGCGGAAACTTTGGTTTCGCCCTTTAAAAGATTTTTGCTGTAAACAGTTTTATACTTAAATTTAACGGGTTGGGTAACAGTTTCATAAACATACTCGATTTCGCATTCATTGGGAAGACCGTTTTCCGAAGTAAACGTCTCTTCCAAATCGGTAACAGTCTGCGAAGAGCCAAACATTAAATCATCGGCAAACATAACTGCAGAGTCTGCAAGTTCTTTTGCGGCAAGCTTGGTTTCGAATGTTATATTAGTTGAAAATGTTCTGTCAATATAAATGGTGGTTCTGCCCTGGGTAACCTCATACTCTAAGATATCGCCTTCGTTAAGGTTGATTCCGGCTGCATCCAAAACATCAGCAGGCTCCTTAGCATAGGTCTTAATATCATAGCGGCGGTCGCCATCAATAACGGTATAAGCATCAACTGCAACAAAGCTACAAAGAATTGCAACGGCCGAAACGGCTGCAAGAACAACTCTTACCGAAAGCTTTTTACTGAAGATTCTTTTTAAGAGGGCAAGTGTCCATCTTAATCGTTTCTTGAGCATAAATTTCTCCTATCGTAATTTTTGGGCGCAACAATATTATGCGCCAAAAGGAACGCAGTAAGTCAATTATATGCAAAAATACCGATAAGTCAACCACCCTAGGTGGATAGCGTTTGTGCAAAATGACGAAAACAAGCATTACAAAACGGTTAAAAATAAGTTACAAACTTGTAATTTTTACCCTTTTTTGAGGTTTTCGAGAGTTTGATTTCACAAAAAAATTGTGCAACCAAACAAAATTTTGTGAACATAAGTAACATTTACTTCCCAAAACCGTGTTTTTGGGGCAAAAAAACGCCTTTTTTTGCCAAAAAAGGTAATTTCCTCCACTTTTGACTTAAATAAGGCGCTATTTTTTTGAAAAAATATCAGTTTTTTATTAGATTTTGCATTACTTCAACCACTTTTATGAAAAAAGGATTCATAAAATCATCGTTTAAAACCTGCGGTTCTGTGCCCTTAGAAATATCATTATCTAAAACAGACTGCTTCATTACAGCTATAATATCCTCGGTTAAGGTTGATATTGCAAGCGGCCTTGCCTCTTTTAAGCTTTTTAGCATTTCATCAGCCCAAGGTAAGTTCAACTGCTTTTGCTCAAAGCCGTATATTTCATTCCACCTTGCAGTCTTTTTGTCCTCCCCTACAGGTTCTGAAATAAGGGCGTAAAGCTTATCATCAAAATACTTATCCCAAACTATATCGGTTACAATATGAAGAATATAACCCAATAAATATTCTTCGTTTATTTTACCCTTATTTTCATTATAAAAAGCTTTAGCGTTGCTAAGCCAAATGTTAAGGTTGGCATCTCTTAAATGTGCAGGCCAACGCTTATTCATGGGCGCGTGGCCGTAAACATTAACACTATCCGGAACTATTGCGCCAAGATACAACTGAGGTTTATCTTTAATTTCTGAGATTTCTCCGAATATATAAGCGGCTTTAAGATGAGTTATAGGGCCAGGCAATATAATTACCTCCTTATATTATATAAAACCACCCGAAAGCACTTCGGGTGGTTTTTAAAATTATTTAAGTTTGTATTCCTTCTCGTATTTATGATAGAGAAGTTCAAATGTTCCGCTGTTATGCTTAATATCATCGAGATACTCGTGGGTATCAAAGGTTCCATGCTGCGACTCGATAACAGCAACTGCGATATTTGAGCAATGGTCAGATACACGCTCATAGTCGGTAATAACATCAGTAAGGATAAAGCCAAGCTCTATTGTGCATTCGCCGCGCTGTAAGCGTTCAACATGGCGGCTCTTAACCGATGCAATAAGAGAATCAATAACCTGCTCTAAAGGCTCTACCGATGCGGCAGCCTCAAGGTCACTCTCTTTAAACGCCTTGGTGGTCATACTAATGATATCAACAAGAGCTTTTGTAAGAACTGCAAGTTCCTGTTTTGCTTCATTTGAGAATGAAATATTTTTCTCGTTAATTTCTGCCGCAACCTTAACTATATTCTTAGCATGGTCGCCTATGCGTTCAAAATCATTGATTGTATGCAAAATCTTAGTTGCAACCTTAGAATCGGCATCGGCGAGTTCGGTCTTGTTAAGCTTAATCATATAAGTTCCGACTTTATCTTCATAGAAGTCAAGCCTCTGCTCAAGGGCTATAACCTCCGACTCTTCAGCTTCATCAAACTTTTCAAGCAAACTAACTGCCTTACAGAAAGCTTTATCTGCGGTATCAGCCATATCAGAAACAACCTCAAAAGCGTTTGCAACCGCAAAGGAAGGAACGGTTAAAAGGCGCTCATCAAGAACCGTTGTTTTCTGCTCAACTGCATCCTTATCCTTAATAACAAGGTTTGCGATTTTCTCCAGTTGCTTTGTAAATGGTAAAAGGATAAATGTTGTTGCAACATTAAAAATACTGTGAACAATTGCAATTTCAAAGGGAGAAATCTCTCTGTCGAGTATTGAAGAATCTAAGATATAATACAAAACACAGAAAGGAATAAGGAATATAAGGGTTCCTATAATATTAAACGATAAATGAACGACTGCAACCTTTTTTGCGTTTTTGTTAACACCTATACTTGAAAGAAGTGCAGTTACACAGGTTCCTATATTCTGTCCCATAATAATAGGAATAGCGATTCCGTAGGTTATACCGCCGCCTATAGAGAAGGACTGCAAAATAGCAACCGATGCGGCAGAGCTCTGAATAATACCTGTGAAAACTGCACCAACGATAACTGCGAGGAACGGATTCTTAAACGCAGTAAGTAAGCTCTGGAATTCAGGCATATTGGAAAGCGGCTCCATAGCATCAGACATCAATGTCATACCATACATTAAAACAGCAAAGCCAACCAAGATATTGCCAATACTCTTTGATTTTTCCTTTTTAGAGAGCATTATCAAAGCAATACCTATAAAGGCGAAAACAGGGGCAAAGTTTGCAGGTTTTAACATTTTAAGCCAAATAGAATCGCCCTCAACACCTGCAAGGCTAAGGATCCAAGCGGTAAGAGTTGTTCCTATATTTGAACCCATTAAAACGCCAATGGTCTGATTAAACATCATAATTCCCGAGTTAACAAGACCAACCAACATAACAGTAAGTGCTGATGAAGACTGAATTGCAATAGTGATTGCCGCACCTATAACCAAAGACAAGAACTTGCTCTTGGTTGCTTTTCTCAAGGTTTTTTCAAGGCCGCCGTTGGTCATCTTCTCAAGACCGCTTGACATAACATTCATACCAAAGAGGAAGAATGCAAGTCCA
>JAZOQD010000036.1:0-19863 GCA_045655925.1 Acutalibacteraceae bacterium
TGCGGCTCTGCTGCCCTGACAAAAGTCCATAGAGGGCAGGTTAGTCGGCTAAAAATTTAAGTGGTGAAACATATTCATCGTTCACGGTAACCTCGATGTGCAGATGTCGCTCCTCAACTGATTCTGAGGGGATAACATCAATCGTTCCAATTTGGGTTGCAGAGTCAACGCTATCGCCAACGCTGACGGTTGGAACTGCGTTAAGTCCGCAATATTTTGCTTTGATGCCGTTTCCGTGGTCGATTAAAACATAGGAGCCGAGCATAGCATCGGTTGCAACCTCTAAAACGGTTCCTTTTCCTGCGGCAACAACGGGAGTTCCTGCCTTAGCGGCAATATCAACTCCTTTATGCAGACGCATATCCTCGAATGTCATAGAATACTGAAGCTCGCTGTCAGAGTAACCCTTGATAATTTCCCCGATAACGGGCGCGACAAAATAGGTTGCCGAATCGCCTGCAACCTCATCGGTGTCACTGTCGCTTTCGGGCTCTTCGGTAGGTTCATTATCGGGAGTTGTAGCTTCGGGAACAGACTCAATCTCTTCCTCCTCATCATTTTCAACGCTTTCGGGCAAAGAGGGCAGCTGTAAAGCAGAAGAATTGTTTTCTTCGGGCTCCTCGAGGCTTCTTATTCCCTGAACACCGCTCCAGGCAGCAATTCCAATTCCTAAAAAGCAAAGCACTAAAACTGCATAAAACGCCTTGCCGTTAAGAAATTTTATGAATTTTGAGGTCTTATTATTCTTAACTTTCATATTATCTTTCCTTTCGCTCATATTTTTGGCAAAAGAAAAAGATATATTCAAACAATTTAATTAAATTGTTTAATCTTCGTTAACAAAATGTCCACACATATATGTTTTCGGTGCTGTATAATGATGATAGTCCAATGAGGGAAGCCGCAATCCCGATTTGGACGCTCTACCCTCCTCAAAACAACCCACAAAAAAGGAAAAGACCGTCTTTTTAAGACGGTCTTTTTCATTTTTACATATTTCCCGAATTATGCATTATCAAAGAAACTGCCGCAACGGGCGCGGTTTCGGCTCTTAAGATTCTGGGGCCCAGAGTTGTAACCGTAGCGCCTGCGTTTCTGAGCATTTCAACTTCCGCTAAAGAAAAGCCACCCTCGGGGCCTATTATAACGGCAATTTTTTTTACATCTTTTTCTATGGGTTCAACAGCCTTACCGCCCAGCTCATAGAAAAAATAGCATTTATCGAACGAGGAAAGCTTTTTTGCAGCCTCGGTTAAGGTCATAGTGCCTTTAACCTTGGGCAGAATGCCTCGGCCGCTTTGACCCGCCGCTTCATCGGCAATTCTTTGCCAACGCTCTTGCTTTTTAAAAAGCTGTTTTTCATCGGGGCGGGATACACAGTTTTGAGAAACTGTGGGGATAACAAAAGTTACTCCCATTTCGACCGCTTGACGAACAATAAGGTCCATTTTATCGCCTTTAGTAAGGCATTGAAAAAGGGTAACCTCAACGCTCGGTTCGCTATTGGTTTTACAGATACTATCAATATTTAATTCGATTCTTTCGTCCAAAACAGCAGAAATTGTGCAGTTATAGTCGTTGCCCTTGGTATCGCAAACGGTCAGCGCTTCGCCAACGCGCATTCTTAACGATTTTGCGATATGATTAGCGTCGTCACCCTCGATAAATGGAGCGCTTTCGAAAAATTCTTTAAAAAAACGCGGCATTGTCAACATCCTTTAGCATAGTTTTCTTTATTATACATAAACTGTAACTGTATTTCAACTTTTAAAGTTGAAATTTAAAATCAGGATAAAGAGGTGTTAAAAATGAAGGTTAAAATTGATAGAGAGGGTTGCATTTCCTGCGGTCTTTGTGTTAATACCTGCCCCGAGGTCTTCCGCTTTGCAGATGACGGTTTAGCAGAGGTTTGCGGTAATGCCGATGAGCATAAGGCGGCGGTTCGAGAATCGGCCGAAGGTTGTCCCGTTAATGTTATTCATACTGAAGATTAAAAAATGCGTGAGTCAACTTGAGTCGACTCACGCGTTTTTATTTATTCATCTTCTTTTTCTTCGGTTTCATTGGGCTCATCATCTAAACCCTCAAGCACCGATTCATCAAACTTAAAGCCGCCTATGAAGCCTTGATAGGCATCAATTTTAGTGTGGTCAATATCATCGAGCAGGTGCTCGTTTTCGTTATGCTCGGCCTCGTAGTTTGCAGCTTCATAAAGAGCAATATGCTGTGCAATTCGCTCGCCTTCGGGGTATTCTGCCTCGGTTGCGGGCTTAAAATGGCGCTTAATCATAATGATTATAAGGTATATAACCGAAATAAGCGCGGCGGCGAGGGTTATATATATACCAATTACAAGACCTGGAGTTTCATATTTGAAAACAATTGTGCTTGCACCTTCAGGAGCTGCAACCGCCATAAAGCCAACATTAGCCTTTATAATGTCGCACTTTTGACCGTTAACATAGGCAGTCCAACCCTCGCTATAGGGAACAGAGAAGAAAACAAGGTTATCCTTACTCAAGGTTATCTTGGCTTCAAAGCCGTAGCTATCGTATTTAAATGAGTTTGCAGCAGTAGCGCGAAGTTTGGCACAGCTTTCGGCAACACCTTCGTTTGAAAAATCCAGATAGCCTTTTTCCTCGTCAAAGTCACCGATATTATAGTCGCTACGCAAATTCTTAAGATATTTGCTTACAATATCTGAATCCTTGCTGTCAATCAGCATTGCCATAAGCATTATATCGTCAATCTTGCCGTTGCCGTATTCCTTAAAATAATCGGCATCGTCTGAGGCTATATAATAGTCATAGCAAAAGCCCATCGGGATATAGTTGTTGTTTTCATATATCTTATAACCGTTTTCGGTTTTAAGATAGGTATAGCCCGCCATCACATTTTCCGAGTTTTCGAAAAATTCCTTAGAGTTATCAATAACGGGGTCAAGCAAATATTTGACCGACAAAAGCGGTCTTATTGCGGAGGAATCGGTAGTCGGCCTACTCGCAACCGAGCGTTCCTCGCCGATATGCTGATAAAATTTTGTTACTGATGAGGGGACTATCGAATGGAAGAAGTTTATGGAAGATTGACCGAGATATAGACCTGTATTGTCAACGCCGTCATAAACATCAATTCTTATAAACTCATCGTCCTTTTTAGGCAAATCAACCTCGCCCTCAATAAGATTATCTATCATAACCTCGTCAATATCATAGGAATGAGATTGACCGCAGGCGATAAAGAAGGCCGAGTAAAGCACCGAAACAACACAGACTAAAGCAATCAACTGATTTAAAACGGCGGTTCTTTTCTTGATAATTGCGGGAATCAAGGCACGCAATATCAAGAGTGAAAGGACCGAGATAATGCAGGTTGTCCAGAAACGGAGGTCATAATAATCGCCGCTGACGGTTTGGGTCTTGTCTAATAAATGGCGGATAGATTCAATAATATACTTTATGGGATTGGTTGCGGCATCGGTATAGAGGCCAAAACCCGTAATTTTGCCGTTTTCCATACCTTTGGGCCAAAGACCTATAACTGCAACAAAGCCCAAAGTAATTCCAAGAGTCCATTTCCAAGCCGCTTTCCAGTTTACCTTTGTGTCTTCAATTGAAATTGCGGTAGCAAGTGCCATCATCAAGATAGGCATATAGAACCATCTTGCATAATAAGAGGTGTTGAACATATAAAAGGCGGCGTTAAAGCCCGGAACAAGCGCCATAAAGGCGAGAATAACAATAATTCTTCTGAGCCAGGAGCCCTTTTTCTCTGAAAGCAGGAAGGTTACAACACCTGTCATTGAGAAAAGAGGTAACCAACCGCCCAAAGAGGACCATTTAACATCTGCACCGGGGAAGAAAACAGGACGGGCGGGTAAATCGGGCGGGAAGAAGAAGCACTGGATAACATTGAGGAAAATCTGCTCTTTTCCGTAAAGCACCGAGCTCCAACCCGTAATATAGCTTTCAACGCGCTCGTTCTGGAGAATGGTTATAACGCTGGGCAGTAAAATCGCCGCCGCGAGCAAAAGGCCGAGAACGCATTCCAAAAGCATAAGCAAAAATTCCGAGAATTTAAACTTAAAGCTTTTTGAAAGCATTCGAACCGCCCAATAAATAATAGCAAAAACAACCATTCCAAAGAAGAAGAAATAGTTGGTTAAAGCGCAGATAAACACTGCGGCTATTAAAGCGCCGCGCTGTTTTTCCGCCATAAAGACTTCCATTGCCAAAAGTAAAAGAGGGAAGAAAACAATCGCCTCATGGAAATGGTTAAAGAAAATATTATAAACCGAAAATCCGCTAAAGGCATAGATAAGGCCGCCGAGCATTGCTGTTTCTGCGCGGGCAGTGAAGCGGCGAATAAACATATATGCAGTAAGCGAGGCACAAGCAAATTTCAAAATAAGCAGAGGACCCATAAGATAGGGAACAAAGCTGTTTGGGAACGGCAGAGTTAACCAGAAAAACGGACTGCCGAGCAGGTAAAAGCTATATGAGCTTATAAAATCAGAGCCAAGGTCGGTCTGCCAGCTCCAGCCAAAAGAGCCTGAGCGCACCATTTCATGACAATATTGATAAAACGGAATTTGTTGCACGTTAAAATCGCCGAAAAAGATAAAATATCCTTTTCCGGTCACTATAAACGGGATAAAAAACGCGGTTGCGGTTAAAAGACCTATCAAAAAGGTCATCAATCTCAACTGCTTTTTAGGTTTAAGGGTTGTGGTTGGCTCTTTAGTCATCCGTCTTTAGTCCTTTGCTTTTAGTATATATTTATTTTACCATATATAAAAAATAAATCAACAATAATTGAAGCGTTGCTTTTTCTGCTTAAAAATATTATAATGTTTTCATAAAAGAAAAAATCAACGCGGAGGAAAACAATGAACAGCCATTTTTACGCCATGCTTTTCAGAATGAAATATATTGACCGTTGGGCTTTAATGAGAAACACAAAAACTGAAAATTTAAGCGAGCATTCGCTTGAAACGGCTTTTATTGCCCATGCGCTTGCAATAATCGAGAATAAGCGTTTTGGTGGCAAGGTTGATGCAGAAAAAGCGGCGGTGCTGGCGCTGTTCCATGATACCCCCGAGATAATAACAGGCGATTTGCCAACTCCGGTTAAGTATTACAGCTCAGAAATTAAAAAGGCTTATGATGATATGGAGCAGGTTGCGGTTGAAAAGCTGCTTAATTACCTGCCCGAAGATTTAAGACCCGAGTTTGAAGCGATATATAATGAAAAAGACGAGCATATATTAAAAATAATAAGAGCCGCAGATAAGCTGTCGGCGCTTATAAAATGTCGCGATGAGCTGAAAATGGGAAACCGCGAATTTTTATTGGCAGAAAAGTCGGCATTAAAGGCAATTGAGAGCTTAGAGCTTCCTGCCGCCAATGTTTTTCTCGATGAGTTTTTGCCCTCGTTCTCGCTCTCTTTGGATGAGCAGCAGTAGCCTGTGGGGATATTGCATTTTTAATAAATATATGATATACTGTTTTTTAATCAATATAGGCAAACGCCTAAGCTTTAGAAAGGAAATGTATTATGGCAAATCCTAACAATCTTTGCCCCGGTTGCATGAATGAAAAGCTTGCCGATGGCAAATGTCCTATTTGCGGATATAATCCCGAAGAGCCCGTTAATCCTATGTTCTTGCGTCCCGGCTCAATGCTTGACGGAAGATATATGATAGGAAAGGCTACCGATAACAACGGCGAGGGAATAACCTATTTAGGTTATGATACCGTTACCGCAACAACTGTTAATATCAGAGAGTTTTTCCCCTTGGGTCTTTGTGAGCGCTCGGAGGATGGCAATGTTTTAATGCTTTCTGGCGCCGAGTTTGATTATAATGATACTCTTTTAAAGTTTGTTGATTTATCAAAGCAGCTTTTCCAGCTTAATGAACTGCCTGCTTTGTTTGATATTGTTGATATAAGAGAGGCAAACAGCACCGCCTACCGTATAACCAAGGCTGTTCCGAGCATAACTCTGCGCGAGTTCTTGATGAGAAACGGAGGAATGCTCAAGTGGGACCAGGCGCGTTCGCTTTTTGCACCGCTTGTTTCCTCAATTTCTGCTATTCATAAGGCCGGAATTATCCATCGCGGTATTTCTCCCGATACCCTTTATGTCGGAAAGGACGGAAAGGTTCGAATTGCAGGCTTCTGCATTCCTGAAACAAGAACCGCAAGAAGTGCTGTTACTTCGCAGTTGTTCCCCGGCTTTGCCGCTATTGAGCAGTATGGCGAAGCAGGAACTCAAGGCTCTTGGACCGATGTTTATGCTTTCGCCGCAACAATTTACAGAACTCTCGTCGGCAACCCTCCTCCTGAGGCAACCGAGAGAATTGAAAATGATAATATGACCATTCCTGCTAAAATCGCCCATGAAACTCCAAAGGCGGTTTTAGAAACCTTGGCAAATGCTTTGCAGGTTCTGCCTGATGACAGAACAATGACCATTGATGAAATGCGCAAGGGTCTCTCGGTTTCTGCGGCAGTTTCAACTGCGTCAGTTAAAAAAGAGCCTGCCGCCCCTACGGCACCTCAAAGAAGCAAGAAGAGCTCCAAGAAAAAGAATGGCTCGGGCAAAATGTATGGCCTTGTTGCAGGTATAGTAACTGCGTTCTTACTAGCAATTATCGTTTTCTTTGTGCTTTCGCTTATGGGCGTGTTTGAGCCTGAGGAGCCTTCAACCAACTCGTCGGGTAACGGACTTGACGCAAGCTTTACCGTAAGCCAGGATATTGCAAGTAAATCGGAAATTCAGTTTGACCCCGGTCTTACAGCATTACCCAACTTTAAGGGTCTTAAATATGCCGATGTTATCAACAACATTGACTTTGAAGGTGTTTATAAGTTCAAGGTAACTGCAAAGCAGTATAGCGATACTTATAAAGCGGGCTATATTATCTCTCAGTCGCCCGCAGAGGGAACAACAGTTGAAAAGAATACAACTATTGAGGTTGTTTTAAGCCTTGGACCTTATTATATGAGTATGCCTGACCTTATAGGAATGACTAAGGATGAAGCAATTTTAGCATTGCTTAAAGCCGGCTTCGCTTATGATAATATCGTATTCAGCGAGAGATATGATGAGGAGAAGGCTCCGAGCACAGTTATCGGAACCGAGCCCGGTCTTGGCCAGAGCGTCAACGCTGATTCAAGAATCGAGGTTATTATAAATTCCTTCAAGGGAACCGACCCGATAGAATAAAAAACACAAGTCGAAAACTACTAGGGATAACAAAAAGGAGAGCATTGCTCTCCTTTTTTGCTTAAATATGATAAATCCCTATACCCTCAACTGATTTTCCTTGAGCTCAGTTAATTGTTTTTGAGCTATATCCACATAAATACAATTGGCACACGCGCCCGTTATATCTATATCAATATCCTCTAAAATACATTCGTTGTTTCTTTGGTAGATACAGAAAATGTTTTCGCAAGTCATATAATCACCCCTTAAAATATATCATACAAAAAACAAAAACGCAACCATAAATGGTTATATAAATACAACCAAAAACGGACATAATATTATTTCGGGTGATGATTATGTTTAAAATTGACAATGAACTAAAAAATGCAAACACACCGCGCACCGTTCGTTTTACCGAATCGCTTTTCGAAAGACTTAATAAAACCGCGGCAAACAACAATATTTCTTTCAATCTTCTCGTGTTACAGTGTTGTAAATATGCGCTTGATAACATTGAAAATGAAGAAAAAGAATAATAATAAGCGTAATCAGATTCAGGTTTAAATAACATAAAAAAGATGCACGAAAACTTCGTGCATCTTTTTTATAATTATTTTGCTGCGGGGTATTCGTTGCAGAGTAAGCGGTAGGGCGGCTCATCTTCTTCAATCTCAGAGAAGCGGGCTGCAGGAGGATTAAAGCGGTTATCAGTGTTATCATCGTTGCACTGGCTAACTTCGCCTAAAAGAACAGGGCCTGTGCCTTCCTCAACCGAGAAGTCGTGATACAAGAACTGCTGAACGTGTATGCTCTCGCCGGGGCAGAGGCGAACCTGACTGCCTGCAGGAACTGTAAAAGTTCTGCCGTCAGAATGAATGGTAACATCTGACTCGTAGTCAATAGACTCATCGGGGAGGCTATTATAAACTCTGATAAGAACATTTCCGCCGCCGCGGTTGATAATATCCTCAGTTTTGAACCAATGGAAATGATTTAAAGCATGCTGACCCTCTTTAAGATAGAGGATTTTTTCTGCATAAACCTTGGGATATTTATCAGCCATTGCTCTGTTACCGTTGCGGATAGTAATGAGCGAAAAACCGTCTTTATCGAAGTCGCCAAGACCGAAGTCAGTAATATCCCAACCGAGCATACAATCTCTGACCTCATCATATTCATGGCCGATATTCTGCCAATCTTCAGGGGTGAAATTGCAGAATGGGGGCAGGCAGAAGCAATGCTTTTTGCACATTGCCTCGAGTTCTTTTAATGCTTTATTGATTTCTGAACGTTTCATATTAAAACATCCTTTCAAAATTATTTACTTGCAAGAAAATAATACCACACCTAAACTTCTATTTCAAGAATAAAGGTGTGGTATTTTAGTTATTTTATTGCAACAAAACCGTAACTCTCTAAAATTTGAAAATATTTAGCAAGTCTTGGATAAAGCGGCTCGGCTTTTTCGCCGAATCTTTCCTTAACCATAACTCCGAGTGCGGTTATATCGGTTTTGCCGTCAATCAGCGGCCAGACAAAGCTGCCCAGCTCATCGAGATGAACATAGCTGATCTTGGGTTTTTTAAAGAGCTTCTGGGCGATTTTGTTGAAAAAACCTTTGTTTTCAAATAAAAGTGTGACTATTCCGTTTTCATCAGTGGTCCATTCTAAGCTTTCAGCTCTTTGCGGAACTTTATCTAAATAATTTTCCTGCTGTTTCTTCTTCATAATTTTAAGCCTTGCGGTTCTTTTTGTAGGAGAAAAGAACGAGAGTTAAAATAACGAGTGCGAAAACGAACAGACCCGAAAGGTTTGCGAGAGGTGCGGGAAGGTTAATATATTTTGAAAGATCAATAACCTTATCAAGACCAAAAATTGCGAATACTGCAAGCAATATTCCAACAAGACCCTCACCTGCAATCATACCTGAGCAGAAGAGAACGCCGTTGTTAACAGAAGTTTTTCTCTGCTCCTCGTTTTTGATTTTATCAAAGAACCAACGAACGATACCGCCAACCATAATGCAAGCATTAAGTTGAACAGGGAGATAAACGCCGATTGCGAAGGGAAGAACGGGAATACCGACAAGCTCAACAACAATAGCTATAAATACGCCGATAAGGATAAGACCCCAAGGCAGATTTCCGTCCATAATACCCTCGATAACCATTTTCATCATGGTGGCCTGAGGAGCGGCAAGTTCTTCAGAGCCAAAGCCCCAAGCAGAATCGAGAAGATAAAGGGTTGCTCCAATAGCCAAAGCTGAAGCAACAACACCTATAATTTCGCCAATCTGCTGTTTCTTAGGAGTAGCACCTAAAAGATAACCGGTTTTGAGGTCCTGAGATGTATCGCCTGCAATAGCGGCAACAATGCAGATAATTGAGCCGATAGCAATAGCGGCCTGCATACCTGTAGCGCCGGCCTCACCGGTAAGCTTAAGGATAAGGGTTGCAATAAGAAGGGTTGCAATAGCCATGCCTGAAACAGGGTTGTTACTGCTTCCGACAATACCAACCATTCTTGAAGAAACGGTTGCAAAGAAGAAGCCAAAAATGACAACAATTATAGCGCCAACGAGCGAAACGGGAATTGCGGGAACAAGCCAAACGGCTAAGGTAAGAACAAGAATAGCAATAAGAACTATTTTAATGTTGATATCCTTATCGGTTCTGAGTTGGCCTCCGCCTGAAACAGAGAAACCTTTTAATGCACCAACGAAAGTTGAAGCAATAAGAGGAAGATTCTTAATAAGGCTGATTATACCACCGGCTGCCAATGCGCCTGCACCAACATAGCGGGTATATTTGCTCCAGATTGCAGCTGCGCCGCCTGCTTCAAACATTTCGGCAACAGTCGCGCCGCCGGCCAATGCTTCTGAAACATATCCGCCGCCAAAGAGAACCATCATAGGAATAAGAACGCACCAGTTAAGGATACCGCCTGCAAACATATAAGAGGAAATTCTCGGTCCGCAGATGTATCCAACGCTCATAACAGCAGGATAAACCTGGGTTCCGATAGCGCCGGGATAAAGGCGTGGGCCCTCATAGTTAACCTCACCGGGAACCAATTTAAGACCGTCAATAATAAACTTGAAAAGAGCGGCAAAGCCCATACCTGCGAATACGCCACTTGCCTTAGAGCCGCCTTCTTCACCCGCGAGCATAACCTCGGCACAAGCCTGTCCCTCAGGATAGGGAAGAATACCGTGCTCACGAACGATTAAAGCGTTGCGAAGCGGAATCATAAAGAATACGCCAAGTAAGCCACCTAAAAGAGCGATGATTGTGATAGTTATAATGCCCGGTTTATCCATAACACCTTCTCTTGCCCAGAGGAACAATGCGGGAAGGGTGAAAATTGCACCTGCTGCCAAAGATTCACCTGCGGAACCAACAGTCTGAACAAAGTTAGACTCCAAAATGGAATTTTTACGCATAATAACGCGGATCACGCCCATTGCAATAACTGCGGCCGGGATAGAAGCCGAAACAGTCATTCCAACGCGAAGGCCTAAATAAGCGTTCGCAGCACCAAATATAACCGCCAAAAGAACACCCATAACAATCGAAGTTATGGTAATTTCGGGGGTTATTTTTTCGGCAGGAACATAAGGTTTAAAATTGTTTTTGCTTTCCATAATAACTCCTTACTTAAATTTTTATTAAACAATAGCATTTAACTGAAACATTATACAACATAAATAAAAGAAAAGCAACTCATTATGAGTTGCTTTTCTTTAAAATATCCAAAAGTAGTAAAAATGTCTTTTTTGCGGACGAAATGCACAGTTTTTCGTTATAGGTATGAACATCAAAAAGCGAGGGCCCCATCGCAATGCAATCAAGGTCTTTGATTTTTGAGGCGAAGACCGAGCATTCAAGCCCTGCGTGGAGTGCCTCAACCTTAGGCTTTTCGCCGTTTAAAGCCTCGTAGCATTGTTTATATAGCTCCTGCAATTCAGAGTCTTTTTTAAATTCCCAAGGAGGATAATGGCCAAAGGTTTTAACCTTGCCGTCCAGAGCCTTGCAAAAGTCAGAAAGATTGCTTTCCAGTAGTGATAAGCACGCTGCTTTGTTACTTCTCAAGCTAAACTGAGCGCGAACAGAGTTGTTTTCTGTAACAAGGATTCCGAGATTCAATGAGGTTTCAACAAGTCCCGCAACCTCCTCGCTCATTTTAATAACGCCATTAGGAGTGTTTAAAAGGAAACTAATAACTTTGTTTTTAAACTCTTGAGAAAAAATTTCGATTTTTTCTGCTTTTTCTATTTTAACCGAATATAAAAAACCAGGCTCGGTTTTGGCAATTTCTGATTTATATGAGGAGAGAATCTTTTCTGCCGATGCTTTTAAGGCGTCAGGGCAATCAGAATAGAGAACAACGGTTGTTCTGTTGGTAATAGCGTTCGATTTATCGCCGCCGTCAACTGATATTAAGGAAAACTCCTCGTTTTCCAATGCCTTTAAAAGTTTTCCTGCGAGAATATTGGAGTTTGTTCTGCCTTTATCGATTTCAACGCCCGAATGGCCGCCTAATAAACCGTCTAATGTAATGGTAACAGTGCTACCGCCAACAATTTTTTTCTCGCCGTTTAAGGTGAATAAAAGCTCCGAGCCGCCTGCGCATGAAACGGTTAAGGTATCATCCTCCTCAGAGTCGAGATTTATCATTTTTTTGGCGGTCAGAACCGAAATATCAAGCTTTCCTGCGCCAATCATACCTATTTCCTCATCGGTGGTAAAAACCGCTTCGATTTTGGGGTGGGGAACCTCGTCGCTCTCTAAGATTGCCAAAACATAAGCAACCGCAATGCCGTTATCGGCGCCGAGCGAGGTGCTCCTTGCTTTTATAAAATCGCCATCAACATAAATTTCCAACCCGTCTTTTTCAAAGTCTATACCATAATCGGCTTTAGCCTGGCAAACCATATCAAGATGACCCTGCAAAATTACAGCATCGGCGTTTTCATAGCCTTTAGTTGCGGATTTAAAAATCACAACATTGTTTGCCTCATCGCGAATAACCTTAAGGCCAATATTTTTTGCGAAATCTTGAACATATTCAGCAATACCGTCCATATTGCCCGAGCCGTGGGGAATCAAAGTCAGGTCCTTAAATATTTCAAAGACTCTGTTCAGTAAAGCAGAATCGGTTTTAACCATAGAATTTCCTCTCTTAAGTCAATCTAATAGGGCTTCAAGCTCTTTAATTTCGAGCGCCGAGGGTTCAGGAATGTTTTTAAACGGAAAATCAATTCCCATTTTATCATATTTCATCCGGCATAATTTTTTAAAGGGCAAAAGCTCGATTTTATCAACAGTTTTATGAGCCTTTGCAATTTCTTTCAGCTTTAATATATTGTCGCTCGTGTTATTAAGCGTTGGAATAATAACCTGCCTGAGCGTTGTGGGTATTTTAGCATTGTCAAGATAATCCAAAAACTCTAAAACATTGCCATAATCGCAGCCAACAAAATTTTCGTATTGCTCGCTTGAGGTATATTTGATATCGAGCAAAACGCGGTCGGTAACCGACAGCAGTTTTTTGACCTGTTCGTTTAAAATACAACCTGAGGTATCAAGGCAGGTGTTTATACCTTTTTCTTTGCAAAGAGCAAACACATTTTCCACGAATTCTGCCTGCAAAAGCGGTTCACCGCCTGAAACTGTTATGCCGCCCTCTGCTCCAAAATATTCTTTGTAGCGTTCCGCTTTTTTCACAATTTCCTCGGCAGAAAATCTCTCTCCGCCTTGAAAATCCCAGGTGTCAGGGTTATGGCAGCAGCCGCAACGCAGGGGACACCCTTGCATAAACACTACAAAACGGACGCCGGGTCCATCAACAGCGCCAAGGCTCTGAATTGAATGGACCCGACCCTTTAAAAGATTTTCGGTCATATTGCTTCGTGGAAGGTTCTGCTTATAACCTCGCGCTGCTGCTCGCGGGAAAGCTTATTGAAGTTAACGGCATATCCCGAAACGCGAATGGTTAAGTTGGGATAATCGTCAGGGTTCTCATAAGCCTTTATAAGCGTTTCTCTGTTGAGAACATTAACATTTATATGATGCGCATTTTTTGCAAAATATCCGTCTAAGATTGAAACGAGGTTATCAATTCTGTCTTCATCGGTTTTTCCCAGTGCTTCGGGAGTAATCGAGAAGGTGTTTGAAATACCATCACGGCAATCGTCATAACTGATTTTTGCAACCGAGTTTAATGATGCCAACGCGCCGTTTTCCTCGCGGTTGTGCATCGGGTTGGCGCCGGGGGCAAAAGGCTCGGAGGCCTTTCTGCCGTCAGGTGTTGCGCCGGTATGCTTGCCATACATAACATTTGAGGTTATGGTAAGCACCGAAAGGGTATGAATTGCATCGCGATAGGCCGGAGTTTTTCTGAGTTCAGTAATAAACTTATGAGTCATATCCTTGGCAATCAAATCAACGCGATCATCGTCGTTGCCATATTTGGGGAATGAACCTGTTGTTTCAAACTCGGTTATATAGCCCTCATCATTTCTCAACGGCTTAACACTTGCGTATTTTATTGCGCTTAATGAATCGGCAACAACCGAAAGACCTGCAATACCAAAAGCCATAAGACGCTCAACGTTTGTATCATGCAGAGCCATCTGAATCTTCTCATAGCAGTATTTATCGTGCATATAATGGATAACATTCATAGTGTTTACATAGAGCTTGGAAAGCCATTCAATGTAAATATTATAACGCTCCATAACGGTATCAAAGTCGAGCTTATCACCTTCTAAAACATCCATCTGAGGACCGATATGCATACCACTTGTTGCATCATAGCCTCCGTTAATAGCAATAAGCAAAAGCTTTGCAAGGTTGCATCTTGCACCAAAGAACTGCATCTGCTTGCCGATTTTCATTGCCGAAACGCAGCAGGCAATAGCATAATCGTCGCCGTAAATGGGGCGCATAAGGTCATCGTTTTCATACTGAATGGAATCGGTATCCTTAGAAACCTTTGCGCAGAACTTTTTAAAGTTTTCAGGAAGGTTTTTCGACCAGAGGATAGTAAGATTGGGCTCAGGTGATGAGCCAAGGGTATAGAGTGTGTTAAGAATACGGAAGCT
Source organism: Acutalibacteraceae bacterium (assembly GCA_045655925.1). Classification (GTDB taxonomy): domain Bacteria; phylum Bacillota; class Clostridia; order Oscillospirales; family Acutalibacteraceae; genus UMGS172. The sequence continues at coordinate 14,321 of JAZOQD010000036.1, forward strand.
GCTCTTTGTAACAAGAGTTCTGCCGTCCTCTCCCATACCGCCAACCGCCTCGGTTATCCACATCGGGTCGCCGCCGAAAAGCTCGTTATATTCGGGAGTTCTTAAGTGACGGGCAATACGAAGCTTGATAACAAAATCATCAACAAGCTCCTGCGCCGATTGCTCGGTGAGAATTCCGTTTTTGATATCACGCTCAATATAAATATCAAAAAATGTTGAAACGCGGCCTAAAGACATAGCAGCACCGTTCTGCTCTTTAATAGCGCCGAGATATGCAAAGTAGGTCCACTGAATAGCCTCTTTAGCATTCTTCGCAGGTCCGCTTATATCAAAGCCATACATTGATGCCATTTCTTTAAGCAAGTTAAGGAAGGAAATCTGCTTGTAAAGCTCTTCATAAAGGCGGATAGCATCGGCATCAAAAACCTGAGATGCCAGAGCTTTTCTGTCCTTCTGCTTTTCTTCGATAAGCCTGTCCACACCGTAGAGGGCCACTCTGCGATAGTCGCCGATAATTCTGCCTCTGCCATAAGCATCGGGAAGGCCGGTTATAACATGGCATTTTCTTGCCGCTCTCATTTCATCGGTATAGGCTCTGAAAACACCGTCATTATGGGTGGTGCGATAGCGGAATTCCTCTTCAATGGTTTCAGAAAGCTTATATCCGTAAGCCTCGCAGGCCTGGCGAGCCATTCTGATACCGCCAAAGGGGCTTACCGCGCGCTTTAAGGGACGGTTAGTCTGCATACCAACAATTATTTCGTTGTCCTTATCTATATAACCCGGCGAAAAGGTTGTAAGAGAAGAAACCGTTGCAGTATCAATCTCCAAAACGCCGCCAAACTGCCTTTCTATTGCAAAGAGGTTTTTAACCTCCTTCATAACGGCATCTGTGCGCTCTGTTGAGCCTGCTAAAAACGAATCATCGCCCTTATATTCGGCATAGTTTTCCTGTATAAAATCTCTGACATCTATGTTATCCTGCCAGAGTCCTTCCTTAAAGCCGTTCCAATTTTCGTGTTTCATCCATATCTCTCCCTTCTGAGAAAAAAGAGCAAATCAGTTTTTTGTAACTGATTTGCCCAGACGGTCGGCCGAATAACGCTTATATTCCCCTGCGTCAAGTCGCATATCCGTCAGTTACATAAGCGCTTTATTGAGTTGTTTGTATTATAATACAACATATGGTGGTTTGTCAACAAAAAAATTAAGATTTTTAACAAAATATTGTGTTATTTTTTTGACAAAGAAATATGTCGCATTTTGTCGGATTAACCAATGAATTTTTTAAGCAGCTCAAGGTCGCAAAAATCGTCAACATAAAGGTCGCAATTTGCTTTAACCTCGTCAATATGCTCAGCCATAGAGGCATCGCTTAAGGCACAAACATTTATACCCAACTTCTTTGCGGTTTTAACAGCGTGGTTAGCATCCTCAAACAAAAATGTTGTTTCAGGCGTGCTACCAGCTTTTTTCCATACAAAGCTTGTAAATCTTGGGATCTCTTTTAGATATGCCAACGATTTCTTCGGTAATGATAAAATCAAAATACTTATCAAGACCAAAATGCTCAACGGCGCGGCTTAAAACCTTAAAATGAGTTGCCGAGGCAAGATACAAAGTATGACCCGTTTGCTTTAAATAGTCTAAAAACTCTATAATTCCGCCTTTCAATGAAATGCGGTTGCAGTAGTTATAAACCATTTTCTCGCGCCATTTTGCCATGAGCTGCTCTGCAGTGCCTAATTCCTTATATTTTTCGGATAAGTAAACCGAAAAGTCAGGAACGCTCATAGTTCTGATGACCTTATCATAATTTTCGAGGGAAGGAAGACCCATTTCGCGTAAAGTATCGCTGCCAAGCTCATCCCAAGCCCACATCGAATCGGCAATAGTGCCGTCGAAATCGAAAATGACTAACTTGTTTGTCATGCTTCTTCTCCAAATAATGCCACTGTAAATGTTTTGTCGGGACGGTAGTCAAACTCGGCGTAAACGATATCCTCGAACTTACCAAGCTGCAATTTACCATCGATTATAAGAACAGATGCGCTCTTTCCAACATCCATTGCTTTTAAATGCGCATCGGCATTCAAGAAGGTATGGTCCCAGATGTTGTGAAGATATTTGTTAGGAGTAAAAGGATGCTCCTTTGTAAGATACTTGTTAAGGTCATCCATAACGCCGACAGACTGTTTTGCCTTACCCAAAAAATCACACCCCTACTTATATTTTAGAAAGACATTTACTGTATTTTCTCAAAATCGGCAGCTCCGTGCTTGCAAAGAGGACATATAAAGTCCTCAGGTAGCGGGTCGCCCTCATAAACATAGCCACAGATTTTGCAAACATAACCTTTTTTGCCCTCGGTTTCGGGCTTGGGTTTAACATTGTTCTGATAATAGGTATAGGTCATAGTTTCTTTGTCGGATAAAACTCTTGCTTCAGTTATAGAGCAGATAAACATTCCGTGAGTATCCAAATCAACATACTGCTCAACCTTTAACGACATAAAGGAGTTTATATATCTCGGCAAGAAAACAAGGCCGTTATCAGAGCGCAGAGGCTGGCAATCAGCAAACTTATCGGTGTTTCTGCCGCTTTTGAAGCCGAACTGTTCAAATACAGAGAAAGGAGCATCAACCGTTAAGCAGTTAACATTCATTTTGCCGGTCTGTTTAATAATATGATGAGAATAGTTTTCCTTATTTATTGCAACAGCGATTCTGTTAGGAGAATTGGTTATCTGAGAAACGGTGTTAACTATAAGCCCGTTATCCTTTTTGCCGTCATTAGAGGTTACAACATAAAGACCATAGCCGATATTAAAAAGAGCGGTAAGGTCATTTTTATTGGCGGTATCGTCTTTTGACGCAAGATATTCACGGCAGAGCTCATCGGCTAAAGCGTCAAGCGATTTTGCGCTTTCCTCATTAAGAGCCGACATGATTTTAACAGTATTTTCTGCAAAGGTAAGATTTTTGCAGCCTTCAAGCATTGTTTTCATAACCTTTGCAGCGGTGGGCGCCCAGCTGCCATTTTCAATAAAGCCAACTGTGCGGTTAGAATAGTTGCGTTCTGTTAAATGTTCAATAAACTCGCGCATAAAGGGGAAAATTCCCGAGTTGTAGGTTGTTGTTGCAAGAACAAGCTTGCTGTAGCGGAAAGCGTCCTCAACCGCCTCTGCCATATCGCAACGGGCAAGGTCGTTTATAACAACCTTGGGGCAACCGTTTGCCTTTAATCTTTCGGCAAGTTTTAAAACTGCTTTTTTGGTGTTGCCGTAAATAGAAGTGTAGGCAATAACAATGCCTTCCTCCTCAGGCACATAGCTTGACCAAATATTATAAAGGTTAATATAATAACCCAAGTTTTCCTTTAAAACGGGACCATGCAAAGGACAGATGGTTTCGATATCAAGGCCTGCCGCTTTTTTAAGAAGCGCCTGCACCTGAGCACCATATTTTCCAACGATACCGATATAATAGCGTCTTGCTTCGCAAGCCCAATCTTCCTCAACATCCAATGCTCCGAATTTACCGAAGCCGTCAGCCGAGAAAAGAACCTTATCATAGCTATCATAGGTAACAATAACCTCAGGCCAGTGAACCATTGGTGCGGTAACAAATGTAAGGGTATGCTTTCCTAAAGAGAGGGTATCGCCCTCGCCAACAATAATGCGGTTATCCTCATAATCGGTGCCGAAAAAGTTCTTCATCATAGAGAAAGCCTTTGCAGATGCAACGATTTTAGCATCGGGATAAGCTTTAACAAAGCTTGTTATGTTAGCAGAATGGTCAGGCTCCATATGCTGAACTATAAGATAGTCCGGCTTTCTGCCGCTTAAAGCATCCTCAATATTATCAAGCCATTCGTGAGTAAAGTTAACATCAACGGTATCCATAATTGCGATTTTTTCATCAATTATGGCATAGGAATTATAAGCCATACCGTTGGGAACGATATACTGACCCTCAAACAAATCTATCTTATGGTCATTAACGCCGATATACTTAATATCATTAGTAACAGTCATTCTATAGCCTCCAAAAGCAATATAAATATAATATACTCTAATTTTATATCTTTTAACGCAGAATGTCAACTTTTAAACAATATAAAGAAAACCCAAGGGAAATCAAATCTCCCTTGGGTTTAAATTAAGAATTATTTCTTTTTGGGGCTTTTGATTTTATTGAGTTTTGCATTAAGATCGAGAAGCTCTTCTTTAGTAAACTTAACATCCATCATACCGCCCATAAGAGTAAATAGGCGAAGCACGGTAAAGCCGCCCATCATGCTCATCATCTCAGGACCAACCTCAAAGCCCATGGCCTCCATTTTGCCATCCTTGCCCTTTCCTTTGCCGCCCATCAGCTTGCCGACAAGACCCATAAAGAGCATCTTGCCCTGTAAGGTGCTGATGACATCGCTCATCTTGTCGTTCAAAGAGAGGTAACCTTCGGGAGCATCAATATCAAACCAGTTAAGGATAGCGCCCTTTTCTCTTAAGCGGTATTCCTCATTAAAGGTTTCAACCTTGCGGATAACGCTGCAATCCTTAAACTCGCCTGCAACGGCGCAAAGGTTAGTTTCGCCTTCGTTTTTAACTTCGAAGTAGAAGAAGTGGTCTTCAGCCTTAACCTTGCCTACCGATACACCGTTAGCAAAAAGCTCAACCTCGGGTAAGTTGGAGTAAACGGTAATTTTGGTAACATCTTCAACGCGGTCAATGTATCTCTTGCCGCAGAGATGAACAAACGGCTCATCGGACAACCATGCTTTGTAAGCATAGAAGGCGTCTTTCTTATACTTGCGGTCAAAGGTTACAAGACCCTTATGGTTTTGACCGTTTTCGCCGCCTTCATTACGGGCGTCAGCGCCAAAGTCAAACATATTCCAAACATGAGTTGCCCACATATACTTGCGGGTAAACAATTGCTTGATTAACTCCTCATGGTAATATGCCTGATATTCCTCGGTATAGTCACCCTGCATAGGAGTTGAGGTATGCCAATTAAGAGCCTCGCAACCATATTCCGAGCAACCGATGGGAATGTTGGGGTGCTTTTTATGGAATTTATCGAACCAAGGACCGTTCATATCGGTCTCTCCGCCATACCAACCGAAGTAGTGGTTATAGGAAACAACATCGGGAATCTGCAAGTAGGGGTCGTCCATACTGCACATTGAAACTGCGGCGATAGTGGTCTTTCTTGTAGGGTCCATTTCATGACACATATCGTTCAGAATGCGGTGGTTTTCGAGCAGGTCCTCATCGCTTCCGCCGATACCGATTTCATTAGAAAGTCCCCAAACTACGATAGAGGGGTGGTTATAGTTCTGAGTGATAAGCTCCTTCATCTGAGAGATAGTGTTCTCTCTACCGTTAGGCATATGCTTTGAAATATAGGGAATCTCAGCCCAGATAACAAGACCTTTTTCATCGCAAAGGTCATAGAAATACTGGTCATGCTGATAGTGAGCAAGACGAATGGTGGTTGCGCCAACCTCGCAGATAAGGTCAATATCTTCCTTATGGT
>JAZOQD010000037.1:0-2219 GCA_045655925.1 Acutalibacteraceae bacterium
CTCGATTGGTCGGAAGAGTTTGATAAAGAGTTTTACGATATTTTATCAGCTGATAAGGACTACGCCAAGGCTGTCTTCTCTATTGACCGCGATGTTCCTAAGCCCAGAAAAGATATTATCAAGTGGAGCGATGCGAAGCAATATTCGGAATATCTGTTTGATAGCCTGTTTGTTCCTAACTTTGAACTTCCCGAAAAGATAAATAAGGCAGACGCTGTTACTATTCTTTCGGAGTATAAAAAGGTTTATGACGAAACGCAGGATAATCAGGCTTGGTTTGAAACTATAAAGAGCATCTGCCCTGCTGCCAATTTCGCAACCGATACTAAAGAATATAAGGCGAATCCCGAAAAGTATGCAGGCAGCCCTGGTGATGCATCAACTATAATCCGCGTTGCCATAACAGGCAGAACTAACACACCTGACCTTTGCAGTATTATGAAGCTACTTGGTCGCGAGCGTGCAATCAAGAGAATTGACGCCGCAATAGCTTACTACAAAGCAAACTAACGGAGGAAAAACAATGGAAGAAAACAAAACTATGGAAGTAGGGGTTATGGCCTCTAATTTCATACATGATTTTATAGATGAGGATTTAGCTGAGGGCGTTTATTCCAGGGTTCAGACCCGTTTCCCGCCCGAACCTAACGGCTATCTTCATATCGGTCATGCCAAGGCAATCTGCATTGACTTTGGAACATCCGATAAATACAACGGAAAATGCAATCTCCGTCTTGATGATACTAACCCCACCAAAGAAGATGTTGAATACGTTGATGCCATTAAAGAGGATATCGAGTGGCTCGGCTTTAAGTGGGATAATGTTTATTTCGCATCTGATTATTTCGATTTTATTTATGACTGCGCATTAAAGCTCATCGACAAGGGGTTGGCCTATGTTGATGAGTCTGATGCTGATACCATTCGTGCAATGCGCGGAACTCTTACAGAACCGGGTCAGAACAGCCCATATCGTGACAGACCTATTGAGGAAACTAAAGACCTCTTTAAGAGAATGACCGAGGGAGAGTTTTCTAATGGCTCAATGGTGTTGCGAGCTAAAATTGATATGGCATCGCCCAACCTCAATATGCGTGACCCCGTTATTTATCGCGTTCTAAAGGCGCACCACCATCGAACAGGTGATAAATGGTGTGTTTATCCGATGTATGACTTTGCTCATCCTCTCTCCGACGCAAAAGAGGGCGTAACCCATTCTCTTTGCTCGTTGGAGTTTGAAAATCATCGCCCGCTTTATAACTGGTTCTTAGAGGTGCTCGAGATACCTGAAGCACCCCGTCAGATTGAGTTTGCAAGAATGAATGTCAACTATACATTAACCAGTAAGCGTAAATGCTTAAAGTTGGTTGAAGACGGCATTGTTGACGGTTGGGATGATCCGAGAATGGCAACCATCAGCGGTATGCGCCGCAGAGGCTTCCCTGCCGAAGCAATTCGCACCTTCTGCGAAAAAATCGGTGTTTCAAAGGCCCACAGTGTTATTGACTATGCTCTTTTAGAGTCCTGCGTTCGCGACCATTTGAATATCAATGCCGAGCGTGCTATGACAGTATTGAGACCGCTTAAGGTTGTAATTGATAACTATCCCGAGGACAAGGAGGAGGTTATCTCGGTTGAGATTAACCCCAATAAGCCTGAGCTTGGAACAAGAGATATTAGGTTCTCTAAAGAAATTTATATCGAAAGAGATGACTTTGCACTTGTTCCTCCACCTAAGTATTTCCGTCTTTGCCCCGAAAAAGAGGTTCGCTTAAAAGGTGCATATTTTGTTAAGTATGCTTCCTGCGAATGCGATGAGGACGGCAACATTTCTGTTGTTCATTGCACCTATGACCCCGAAACCCGCGGCGGCGATGCTCCTGATGGCAGAAAGGTTAAGGGCACATTGCATTGGGTTTCTGCAAAACACTCTGTTGATGCTGAAATCAATCTTTATGACCGCCTTTTCAATGTTCCTAACCCGTCTGATGAGGAGGGCGTTTCATCGTTCAAGGATAATCTTAACCCCGATTCGCTTGTAACCTTAAAGGGCTGCAAATGCGAGGAATTTATGAAAAACGCAAAGCCGGGCGATAAATACCAGTTTATGCGCCAGGGATATTTCTGCGTTGATACTTTGAGCACCCCTGAAAGAATTCTTATCAACCGCACTGTTTCATTAAAAGATTCATTCTCCCCTAAAAAATAATTTTTGGAGG
>JAZOQD010000038.1:0-2744 GCA_045655925.1 Acutalibacteraceae bacterium
GTTTTTATCCGTTCGGGAATCAGGTTCGATTATCTTTTAGAGGACGAATCGGATGAATTTTTTGAGGAATTAGTCCGACACCATGTCAGTGGTCAGCTAAAGGTTGCTCCAGAGCATTGTTCAGATTATGTTCTTGATAAAATGGGCAAACCGCATATTGAAACCTATAAGCGCTTTGCAAATAAGTTCTATAAGATAACCAAAAGTCAGGGTAAGGAGCAGTATTTAGTGCCTTACCTTATGTCAAGCCATCCGGGCTGCAGGTTGACCGATGCTATCGATTTGGCGCTCTTTTTAAAGCAAAACAATATGCGTCCCGAGCAGGTTCAGGATTTCTATCCAACACCTGGAACTATTTCAACCTGTATGTATTATACTGAGCTTGACCCTTATACCTTAGAGCATGTTTTTGTTCCTAAAACTCCATCCCAGAAAGCTGAGCAGAGGGCGCTTTTGCAGTATTTCAAGCCGCAGAATAAGCCTATAGTTTTAAAGGCACTTCGTGATTGCGGCAGAACCGACCTTATCGGCAACGGAAAAAATTGCCTTATCTATGCTCCGGAGCCGCAGGTTAGGCAAAAGACAAAAAACTCAAGCAACAAACAAAATAAGAAACCCTTTAAGGCGAAGGGAAGATGGGACGGCAAAAAATAATAAAGCCATTCCGCTATAACGGAATGACCTTACTATTTACCGTTATTATTCCGCGCCTGTAATCATCGGTCTGTCATCGCCTGCTTCGGTATCGCGGAAGAGGAAAGAAATGCACCAGATACCTGCAAGGGCAACAAGTGTGTAGATAATTCGGCTGAGTAATGCATCCTGTCCGCCGAAAATCCAGGCAACAATATCAAATTGGAACAAACCGATGCTGCCCCAGTTGATGCCGCCGATAATTAAAAGAATCAAGCATAACTTATCAAACATTTTATCAACTCCTTTACGAGTTTAGTTTTCTCGTTAGCTTTTCAATTATTCAAAGGATTTATTTAACAATGAAAAAGAATGATTTAATCGAAATTGAAATAACGGATGTGATGCTGAGTGGAAGCGGAGTCGGTCATTATGACGGGCTTGCTGTTTTTGTGCCTTCAACTGTTACTGGCGATGTTGTTTTAGCGCATATTTTAAAGGTTAATAAAAACATTGCATATGCTAAAATAAATAAAATCATTAAACCCTCCGAAAAGAGAGAAGAAAATTCCTGCGGTAGCTTTTTAAGATGCGGCGGTTGCGCATTCAGGCATATTAAATATAGTGAAGAACTGCTTTTGAAGGAGAACGCCGTTAAAAACAACTTAAAAAGAATCGGCGGCGTTGAGCCTGAGTTTGAGCCTATAACTGCACTCCAACCCCAAAATTATCGCAATAAATGCCAGTATCCCGTAGCAAAAAATAAGGATGAGGAGATTATAATCGGCTTTTATTCCGAGCATAGCCATAGGGTTGTTGATTGCCCCCAATGTGCTTTGCAGCCTGAAGAATTTTCCAAGGTTGTAAAAGTTTTTAAAGAATTTTTAAAAGAGAATAATATCTCTATCTATAGCGAGGAAACGGGCAAGGGTCTTGTTCGCCATCTTTATATAAGAAAAGCAGCAGTAACGGGCGAAATAATGGTATCGGTTGTTATAAACGGGGATATATTACCGCTTTCTGAAAAACTCATAGAGAGCCTCAAGGCGCTGCTTAAAGATAGCTTCTGTTCTTTTCAAATAAACATCAATAAAAAGAAAACAAATGTCATTTTAGGCGATAAAAATATCACGTTATATGGCAATGATTATATAACAGATGCCCTTTGTGGCGTTAAAATAAGAATATCTCCATTATCTTTTTATCAGGTTAACCATGATGTTGCCGAATTGCTTTATAAAAAAGCGGCTGAGTATTTAAAACCTCAAGGGAAAACCCTTCTCGACCTTTACTGCGGAGCGGGAACAATTGGTCTTTCACTTGCGAAAGAAGCCAAAAGTATTATTGGCGTTGAGATAATTCCGGAAGCGGTTGAGGATGCAAAGTTTAATGCAAAGCAAAATGATATCAAAAACTGTGAATTTATCTGTGCTGATGCCAAAAAAGCGGCAGAAATGCTTAAAATAAGAGGCATCAAACCCGATGCAGTAATAGTTGACCCACCGAGAAAGGGTTGCGAAGAGTCGCTCATAGATATTATTTGCAACGATTTTGCGCCCGAAAGAGTGGTTTATGTTTCTTGTGATTCTGCAACGCTTGCGCGCGACTGCAAAATTTTTGAGGGTATGGGCTATAAGGCGGAAAAATGCGCAACCTTTGATATGTTCCCGAGAACAAGCCACGTTGAATCTGTCGTTTGTCTGACGCGTCGGCTCGGCAACTAAGTTCGCCCCGTAATAAAACAAGGTGATTTGATTTATTTTATCAAAGGAGGTTATAGCGTGACTGCGAGGCTATTTTTTGAGGCTATTGTAAAATTTTCATTTGGCGTAGTTTTGGTTGGCTTGTTGGTGTTTCTGCCTGCGGGAACGCTCTTCTTCTTAAATGGTTGGATTTTAATGTCGGTCTTATTTATCCCGATGTTTTTAGCCGGGATAGTTATGCTAATAAAAAAACCAACACTTTTAAAATCCAGATTGGATGCTAAAGAGAAACAAAATGAGCAAAGTGTTATTGTAAAGCTCAGCGGTTTAATGTTTGTTGTTGGTTTTATCATAGCGGGGCTGGATTTTCGTTTTGGTTGGTCAAAACTGCCGTTTGGCGTTTCGGTT
>JAZOQD010000039.1:0-14560 GCA_045655925.1 Acutalibacteraceae bacterium
GTAAACGCATAGGATACGTGAGCCGCAGCGTTGTTACCGTCCATAGTTTTCATTTTTCTTGCCATGGATAGTTCCTCCTTATAAAAATAACAAAAAATTAAGCAATATATAAAATCTCTCACGCTTTAATAGCGCTCCGGCTTAAAGCCGGCAAGAGTGATTTCCCTAATAATTATTCTAAGAAGCCAAAATCTTCTTTTGAAAACTCGGTTTTAAGGGCAACAGCGATATCCTTTAAATGCTCCTCATTATTAGCCGAGGCTAATGGCAGCATCGGAATATCTCTCGTTGCAAAAAAGCCCATAAGCACCTGGGTTATTGAATAACCCTTCTTATCGCAAAGCGCATATATATTCTTCGCAACCTCCAGATTACCTTCGGAAAAATATCCGCTTTTGGACATTCTTTCCTCGCCAAACTCCTTCAGCATATGAAAAAAGCCGCTGCAGTTTCCCGAAAAAGGCATTAAAAGGTTATTTGAATTTTTATGATACGAAAGCATTTCGTCATCACAGACTACCATCGTCTTATCTGAAACGCCCTTCATTCTTTTAACGCCGATGTTATACATCGCCTGATTTGCAACAAAGCCTCTGTATCCCTTTTTAGCGCAGTAGGCATCTGCCGCTTTCATTCGCTCGGTGGTCCAGTTGGAGCAACCGTAGTAGCGGATCTTGCCTTCCTTTTTATAGCCCTCCATGCGCTCGATGAGTTCTTCCACAGGAATCGAAACATCATCGCGGTGATACATATAAATATCAATATAATCAACGCCGAGCTTTGAAAGACTACCTTCTATATCTTCCCTCATATCATTTTCGTTCAAACGACTGATATGCATTGTTTCATTTCGCGGATGGCCGCCCTTGGTCATAAGAATGAAATCATCGCGTTTTTTACGGCGACGTATCCAATCTCCGATAACCCTTTCGGCACGAGCCTTTTCGCCGGGGACCCAATCAGAATAAACATGAGCCGAATCAATAAGATTACCGCCTGCCGCTAAAAAGTCCTCAAACATTCTGTCTGCCGCCTCGCCGTCCCAGGTTGATTTCCAACCTGCGTTAGCGGTGCCGAAACCAATGCCCGAAAGTTCTAAATCGGTATTCGGTATTACTATATTCTTCATAAAGCTCACCAGACTTATCAGAAAGCAGTCAATGCGCGGAGCAGACTTGTCCACGCTTAGTTTCATAATAACACTTTTAGTTCAACAAGTAAATAGGAATTTTTCAAAAAATATTACAAATATATAGTATTTTTGCAAAAATTTTTTAGTGATAAATTTTTAACAATGCCTATATTTCGCCCTCTAAAAATCTTGCCACCGCATCATTATCGTTGCTGTCAATAATAATATCGGCGCAGGCTTTGGCAACAGGCTGTGCATTGCCTACCGCTATCGCAACATCGGCGTTTTTAAACATTTCAACATCGTTTCCGTTATCGCCAAATGCAATCACTCTTTCAAAGCCATACATTTCCTTAAGCTTTTTGATGGTGTTCCATTTACCCGCCTTTTCGGAATAAACCTCAAGAAAATATTTGTTACCACTATAAGTATCGAGGTATTTCGAATATTTTATACCTTCTATTCCCTCTAAGCCTGCAACAACGGCTTCTATTATTTCTTTATCATCCATACCGTTAATGTAAACGGTGTTTTCGCCTATATTATAATTTTCTACCTTATCAAAACGGTAATAAAGCTGCTTCCTTATTTTAGCAAACTCGCGCTCATAATCGGTTTTCAAGGCAGTATATTCACATTCAATATTCCCGTCATTAAAGCTGTAAACAAAAGGAGGTCTGCCGCCGCTTTGAAAAGCTTTTATAATTTTCTCGGCAGTAGGCTTTATCATAGGACAAACATATTTATGCTCTTTTGTCTTTATATCGGTAAGGAAAACTCCGTTCATCATAACGGCAGGAATTTTAAGGTTCAGTTTTTCCAGTAACAGCTTTGCAGAGGAGGCCGAGCGCGCGGTTGCAATAGTAAAATTGAGCCCCTTTTCAATAAGGGAATTTATCGTGTCGGCGCTTTTTTGTGAGAGATGTCCTTCACTGTTTAATAAGGTTCCGTCAAGGTCGCTTACATAAAGCGTTTTCACTCTGCTCCCTCCAGTTCAACACCAAGCTTCTCCCATAAATACATCTGATCTGAGAGCATTTCTTCCAGTTCTTCTTGCTTTTTGGTAAGCTCGGTCATTTTAATATAATCTGCCGCGTTTTCGGGGTCTTCTATTTCCTTTAGAGTTGCGGCAATTTCGTCTTCAAGCCTTGCTATTTCCTGCTCGCATTTTGAAAATGCGGTTTTAAGCTTTCGCTTTTTTGAGGCATCCTCTTTCTTTTTAAGATACTCGTTTTTATTCTTTGATTCTGCCTTTTCCAAAACCGTTTTTTCTTTGGTTTCCAAAAGGCATAAATAATCATCATATTTGCCTGAAAGCTTTTTCAATATTTCTCCGTCAAAATACCAGATTTCAGTAGCTAAACGATTTATCAGATAGCGGTCATGTGAGATGCAGATTAGCGTTCCGTCATAATCCTCCAGAGTTTCCTCTAAGGTCTCTCTGGAATCAATATCAAGGTGGTTAGTAGGCTCGTCCAAGAAAAGCAGGTTATCATGTCCCAGCATCAGCTTGCAAAGAGCAACCCTTGCGCGCTCGCCGCCGCTTAAATCCTCTATTACTTTGAAAACCTCATCGCCGCGAAATAAAAACATTGCCAACGCCGAGCGAATAGCTGTATCAGAAAGCGAGGGATAAGCATCTCTAACCTCTTTAAAAACGGTATTATTACGGTTAAGATTCTGCCCATGCTGGTCAAAGTATCCAGCTTTAACCCCTGTTCCGTATTGAACGGCGGTTTTGTCTAAAAGCTGGCGCATCAAGGTTGTTTTTCCGCAACCGTTAGGCCCAATTATAAAGATTCGCTGACCGCGCATAACCTTAAAGGAAACATCTTTATAAAGGCATTTTCCATCATAGCTTTTAGAAAGATTTTCGGCTTTTAAGACCTCATCTCCACTTCTTGTATTTGCAGTAAAGCTAAGGCTCATACCCTGTTTTTCACTCTCAGGTATCTCAAGGTCTTTTAAAAGACGGTCTATCATTTTCTGCTTATTTTCAGCAGTTTTAATGTTCTTTTCGCGGTTCCAGCGGCGCTGCTGCTCAATTATTTTTTCAATGCGCTCAACCTCTTGCATAGTATTCTCATAATTTCGGCGCACCGTCTCCTGACGCAACTCTTTAACCGCGCAATACTTTGTATAATTGCCGTTATAGCAATTAACCTTACCCGATGAGATTTCAAAAATCTTAGTTGCAACGCGATCAAGAAAATAACGATCATGGGAGATTATCATAACCGCCGATTTTATATTCTTTATATAGTTATCAAGCCACTCAATCGATTCAATATCAAGGTGGTTAGTCGGTTCATCAAGCAGTATAACATCAGGCTTTGATAAAAGCAGCTTGCACAATTCAATTTTAGAGCGTTGGCCACCCGAAAGAGCCGATACAGGAAGCCTTTTTTCTTCCTCTGAGAAGCCTAATCCCGAAAGTGCGGAATCGGTTCTTGAACGGTAGGTAAGGCCGCCTTCGCGCTCAAATTTTTCCTGCAATCTCTGTTGCTTTTCGATAAGCTCAGTAGAATGGCAGGTGTAGAGCATCAAATTAACCTTTTCAATTTCATTTTCAAGCAAAATCAAGGGTTCGAAAACCGAAAGCGTTTCATCAAAAGCGCTTTTAGTTGAACCCTCGCAGGCATGCTGACGCAGAACCCCAACCGAAACGCCGCTGCTTCTTATAACGGCTCCCGAATCGCAGTTCTCCTCGTTAGAGATTATGTTAAAAAGTGTTGTTTTTCCTGTTCCGTTTGAGCCTATAAGGCCAATTATATCGCCCTGCTCAACATTAAACGAAACGTCTTGAAAAAGCAAATTGTCACCAAAGCTTTTTGAAAGACCTGCTGCATTTAAAAGCATAACTTTCCTCTTGAAATTTAAGATTACAATTTATTCATTATATTATATCATAGCATTACGTTATTTCAAATATTTTTTGAAATTAAAACACTTGTTAACTAAACTGTTACAATTATTTAATTGAAACGGGAAATAAGTTGTGATACAATTTCCCTATACCAAAAATCAAAATCAATCTTTAATAAGGTGAAATATATGTCAATAAAACAAAAATTTAAAGACTTTTTTGAGTCTTTATGGAAAGGAATAAAGGCTTGCCATTTCTGGCTCGATAAATACGCTCCGATACAGTGCATTGTTATCGGCATTGTTACCAACTTTATAGTTGAAGCAATGCATCGGCACTCAATTTTTGCAGCCTTCGAGCATGTTTTTCTATCGCCTCTACCCTTCCTTTTTAACTCGCTGATTGTAACAACCGTTCTATCCCTCTGCACCTTGTCAAAGCGACGCTATTTCTTTTATATTTTAGCAGTTTGCGTATTTTTAGGTTTTGGCATCGGCAACGGCGTTCTTTTAACGATGCGCGTCACTCCTTTGGAATGGGCAGACTTGCAGGTAGTTAAATTCAGCATTATCCGAATTTATTTAAGCGTTATAGAAATTATACTTTTTGCTCTGCTTATTCTCGCGGCCATAGCTGCGCTTATTATATTCTTTATAAAGTTTCCTAAACGCAAATCGGTCAACCGCATTAGTGCAGGCATAAGCTCGGTTTTATTCTCAGTTCTGTTGGTTATCAGCCTTACAGTTTTAAGGTCAAACGGCATTTTACTCTCTGAGCATGTTAAAAACCTTGCCAACGCCTATAAGGATTACGGCTTTAACTACTGCTTTATGTGCAGTATGTTTGACCTTGGAGTTGATAAGCCCTCGCAGTATGATAAATATGATGTTGAAAAAATAGTTTCTGCTGCTAACAGCGCATCACCAAACCAAAACTCCCCTTTGAAAGCCGATGACAAAGAAGCGCCAAATATCATTTTCCTCCAGCTTGAAACTTTTTTTGATGTCAGCCACCTTTCAGGCGTTAAATATTCCGAAAATCCTATCCCTAATTTCACTAAACTCCACGATAATTTTACGAAAGGGTATATTTCTGTTCCTTCTATCGGAGCCGGAACGGCCAACACGGAATTTGAGGTCATCTCGGGACTATCGCTCGAATATTTTGGCGTTGGCGAATATCCTTATAAAACTATTTTGCAGCAAACTGCTTGCGAAAGCATATGCTATAATCTCAAAGGGCGCGGATATAAAAGCCATGCCATTCATAATAATAATGCCGTTTTCTATGACCGCAATATCGTTTTCTCAAATCTTGGCTTTGATACCTTTACCTCTATGGAATATATGAACGATATTGAACTCACCGAAACAGGTTGGGTTAAGGATGCGGTTCTTATTCCCTCTATTAAAAACGCGCTTGATTCAACAACAGGCAAAGACCTTGTTTATACAATAACCGTTCAAAGCCACGGAAAATATCCTTCTGATTATGAGGGAGAGCTTCCCATAACCGTTGAAGGCTTTAAGGACCTACAGGATAAAAAAGCTTTTGAATACTATGTTAACGAGCTCCATAATGTTGATGCCTTTATCGGCGATTTGATTGCAGAGCTAGAGGCAAGAGATGAACGAACAATGGTTATTATGTTCGGCGACCACCTGCCCTCCTTTGATATTTCCCAAGAGGAATTAACCAACAACGATTTGTTCCAGACTGAATATGTTATCTGGGATAACTTTGGCTTAAAGAAGCAGGACAGGGACCTATACGCTTATCAGTTGGGCGCATCGGTTTTAGAAAAGCTTGGCTTTAATGACGGACTTTTCACCAAGCTTCATCAATCACTTTCAACCCATAGTAAATACAGAGATTGGCTTGAGATTCTTGAGTATGATACCCTTTACGGCGAATGCTATGCCTTCGGTGGAAAGGAGAACTATCCTTATAAAAACACCGAGCTTAAAATGGGCGTTTTGGATATCGAAATTTCAGAAGTTCAGCCAACCGAGGATAACCTCGGCGTTTCAATAAAAGGCAACAACTTTACCGCAAACAGCGTTGTTTTCATAAACGATGCCAAGCAAAAAACTCTGGTTATTGATGATAAGACGCTGATTGTTGCCGATAAAACCCTTTTAGCAGGCGACCGCATAAAAGTTTCTCAGGTTGATAAGGAAAACAGCGTTTTAAGTTCAACTAAAACCTATCTTATCGGAGGAACTGAAGAAAGCCCGACAATTGAGGTTGATACCAATATTATTTATAAGGAGCGCGGCCTTAAAACCTCAACCGCGATTGCGATTATCTTAATTTCTCTCGCTGTTCTATCGGTTTGCACCACTATCACTGTTCGCATTCTTCATAAGAAAAAGCTTGAAAACAATAAATTATAAGTGGCAAAAAAAAGGCCTTGGGAAATCCCAAGGTCTTTTAATTTTAATAAATATCTTTGATTTCACCGCCTGCTAAGTAAGTTGCAAGGCTATCGATAACATCATCAACGCTTGAAGCTAAAACCTCACCGTAGGGGTCGCCCTCACACCAGGCGATATAATGGAATTGGTCATCATCTTTTTTAGTGAATGAAAACTCTTTCTTTTCGCCGCTATTATAGGTTAGTTCAATTGTGAGAACGGGCGGTTTTTCCTCCGCCTCTGTTACAAATGACATCAAAGATAACATCAATGCCCTCTGATAAAGTAATTTGAAGGACTTGATATCCATTTCGGCACCCTTATAGGTTACCTTTGAGTCATAGGCGTTTTCTGCATCCTCTCTCTTTGTATGAGTGAGGTTGAATGCGTGAGTTCCGGTGCTATCCTTATATTTTATGGTTTTTATCTCGTTTATACTATCCAATATAAAGTCGGGGCTAAACATAGCATTAAGGTCGCCCGTTAAAAACTCAATATGCGAAGGCATAAGAGAATAAATCATGGGCTTGCCCTCAACCATTGCGGCTATGTTGTCGGTTCCCTCCTCGAAAATTCCGCCGATGATAAGTTTGAAATAGTAATCGTCAGCTTTAAACTCAATAACGCATTTTGGCTTATCAATTCCACAAAGCTGCTTGCTTGCAGGGATCGCCTGATAGGTGTAAATGTTTTCTGCTTTAACGCCGTTTCTTGCAAAATCAAGAATTTTGCCGATAAATGCATTGCTGGCAGGACGGTCATACGGCTTTTTCATTCTGTAAGGAATATGGGCAGCCGATGCGCCTGTGTTCATATTAAATACGATTTCCTGACCGATTAAACTGCCTGAAAGCTTGATATAATCAAAATCTATAAGGTCGCCATTAGTGGTAAAGTAATCGGCATTATCCTCAGTCTGCTCCATAATGGGAATAACCTCAGGGTCAGCAAAATAGGTTGGAATTCTATCATAATGCTCAATATATTCTGAGCTTACAATATAAACAGTATCCGAACCGCTAACTGTAACATAGTCTGCCGAGCCGGTTGAAACCTGTTTGCCTACCGAAATCTTAATTTCATCTGTTCCGTCATTAAACTTGATGGTGCAGACTCTGGTCGGCTTATCAAGTCCGTAATAAGCATGATATTCCTTAACCGATGAGAAGGTATTGCTCATTTCCTGCATTGCAACAAGGCTTAAAACATCGTTTACATGGTTTTTAACAACCTTAGGCAAAACAAGCGAAGGGTCAATGTCCTTAAGCTTGTAGGCAGTTACATAATCATATTCTTTAGAAGCGGTTGAAGAAGCAGAAGAGCTGCTATCGCTTTTCTCAGGCTTTGAATACTCGGGGACTATAGTATATTCATCATAGGTGTTTTTCATAGTTACCGATGCAATATTACTGTCAACCAAAGCGTTTTCTTTTCCGATTTTAACAAAGGAATCTTTTAAAAGCTTTGACTTTTCGAAAAGCACAATGCTGCGGTTTTCAATCGAGTTTATCTGGCCCTCATCATCGGGCAAAAGCTTATTGACAAGCAATATCGAGCCGCCAACCGCAAGGCAGAGAACAACCGCAATTATGCAGGTTATAATTCTCTTAAGCCCGCCTTTTTTGGCAGGCTTTTTTGTATTGTATTCGTGCTTTGCAAAGATAGTTGAGCCCTCAGTTTCAAACTTTTGAGATTTTGCAACCTCTGCCTCGTTTTCTGAAGCTACAGTCGTCTCTCTGGGGTCTTTTTGGAGTTCACTCATATTCTCTTTCTCCTAATCCATACTACAAGACCGGTTGCAACAAGAATAACCGGAAGCACTGCCATAAAGATTACCTTGATAACGGTTGCATTGGTTTCGGTAACAAGCGCAAGATAGTTATCGTTAACAATTGTTTTAGCAACAAAGTTAAAGGGATTATCGGTTGCGCCCGAGCAATGATTTACCGTATCAAGAACAATATTAAGGTTGGAAACATAGGAGTAATCAACCCATTCCTTGCTGATAAAGTTGGTTCCGGAATAAACAACAATGTTACTTGTTACATATTCTCCATCTATAGCAACAACATCTTCAGAAAGAATAGCTGTCGGGAATGCATCAAGAGCAGCATCAGAAGCAGGGGTCCACTTAGATGCATCCTCAGTAACAGGCATAATTGTAACGGTGCCGCTACTTGCGGTTCTCATTAAAGCGTATGTTGTTCTTGAATAGGTTGCAGTATTGCTGTTTTCATAAATCTGACGCATCGGAACAAGATCACCCGCAACATAATAGCTGCCGTTTATTGCGTCTGCCTTTTTGGTGAAATCAGTTTCCATACTGATTAAAGTTGTGCTGGTCGGGTCCTGTGGAGCAGCATAGCTGCTGTTGGTTTCATAAAGGATACCCTTATCTACTCCAATACCCCAGTCACCCAAGAAGCCGCAAAGATTTGTTAACTTATAAGTAGAGGTTCCTGCGAAGAAAATCAAAGACTTGCTCTTCTTTCCACCATTATCGAGGAACTTTTCAAGAGCATCTCTGTCTGCCGCGCTTATATCTGCGGTAGCTCCGGGCAAGAGAATACCTGTATAATCCTTTGCCTCATCTGCCGCCAGAAGCGAAGCTAAAACGCCCTCTTTTTTAACAAGGCTATAGTTGTTGATAGCCAAGGTCTCATAAAGGCCGTCATCTAAAACTGCAGCATCGCAATAAGAAGACGGAATGAGCAATGTGGGAGTGTTTTTAGAAGTAACCTTATAAATTGCCGAGGAAACGGCATGCTCAATATTGTTTTCAGTTATAACATAGCCTGCGCCAACACCATAAAGTGCATAGCAGTCATACATACCGCTGACATAATACTGATGGAACTGCGAGGTATATTCATTACCCGCTTTAATGCTATAAACCTCGGTAAACGGAATATGAGTTCTTCTTACAACATCCTCCCCGTCAACCTCAAACTTACTTTCAACAAGTATATCACCTGTTTTCCAGTTAAAGCCTGAATAGTTCTGAGTGATTTCAGTAGCGCTCGGCTGGGTAATATCAAGGAACTTAACCTTAATATTATCATTATAGCGGGCATACTTTTTAAGAAGTTCAACTGTCTGCTTATAATAATTGCTGCTATCCATATTATACTCAACGAAATACATAGTAGCGCCGTAGTAGCACATATTATAGCTGCTATCGGTTTCGCAAAGGTATTCGTCTTCAGTAAGGAGAACATAAATGTTGACTTCCTTGTCAAGTCCCTTTATATATTCGACATTGGTGCCCGAAATAGAATGGCTTTTACCTGTTGTAAGGTCAAGCTCTAAGGGGAAATTCTGTGCCAACGCGGTTGCGAGAACAGTCAAAAGCACAACGCCAACAATAAATATTACCGAGAGAATAATTGCATATACTCCGCGCTTTAAAGCAACGGTATTTTTCATTTTAGGAGCCGACGAATCTGATTTTTTAAACTTAAACATATTATTTCGGCCCCCTTTTTAAGAATAACGGCGCTTTTCAAGCACGCGAACTGTTAAGAAAATAAATATTGCGGCAAAGCCTAAGAAGAATATGGCGTTAGAATAATCAATAACGCCCTCAACAAAGGTGTTGTATCTGCCAACAAAGGATACCCAACCGACTACCTTTGTTATAATATTGTTGTTTATCATTGAGGCAAAGTTATCAAGCATATAAATTAAGAAGCTTACCGTAAAGCTGATAACTGCGGCAACAAGCTGATTCTCGGTCATAGAAGAAATAAAAATGCCAAGCGCAATAAGTGCCGATCCCATTAAAGCAATACCTAAGATATTGCCGATATAAACCAACCAGTTGATAGTAACATTCTGGAAAACGATGATAATCTGGAAAACAGTTGTCATCGAATAGCCCATTAAAAATATTGCCAGAGTTGCAAAGAACTTACCAAAAACAAGTCCCCAAAGGCTGACAGGAGAGGTTAAAAGAACCTGGTCAACCTTCTGCCTGCGGTCCTCACTCATTGTTCTCATGGTGAGAATAGGGATAAGGAAGAAGTTGAACATACACATATCGCTGAAAACATAAGATATGTTTGACATTCCGTTAAGATAAAGGTTCGAGAAAAACCAACCCTGGAAGAAAAGCATAATCGCAAGGAATATGTATCCGACAGGAGAAGTGAAATAAGATTTGAATTCTCTTTTAAATATTGCTTTCATTATTCCTCTGCCTCCTTTTCCTCTATAGGCTCGGCCACTTCAACCGATTCATCATCAGCCTCAACATTAGCTGCCTTCTGCTCTCTGAGCTCAAATATATGCTCCTGCTCCTCCTTAGTCATCTCGGTCAAGCGCAAGAATATCTGCTCTAAGCTAAGCTCATTAGTATGTATCATCAAAAGCGGCCAATTTCTCTCAGCAAGGCGGTTGAAAACGGTGCGACGGATATCGGTTGTTCCGTCAGGCTCGATTACATAATCATTAGAGCTTGCTTCCTGCATACCGAGGCAGGTGACATTTAAAACGCCCGGAATATTTGCAAGCAATTTCATAACATCGGTTTTAGGACCTGCAACTCTTAGAGTAAGAGTATGGTCGTCCGACAATATTTTAGAAAGATTAGCCGGAGTATCGTCAGCAACAAGTCTTCCGTGGTTAATAACAATAACTCTCTCACAAACTGCCTGAATTTCAGTAAGAATATGCGAACTTAAAATAACGGTATGGTTTTTGCCAAGCTCGGTAATAAGGGAACGAATTTCGATTATCTGCTTGGGGTCAAGACCAACGGTGGGCTCATCAAGAATAAGCACATCGGGGTTGCCAACCAATGCCTGCGCAATACCAACACGCTGACGGTAACCTTTTGAAAGGTTGCGGATAAGACGCTTTTTAACATGGTCAATTTTAACCAAGCGGCATATCTCGTCAATATGCGGAGCCTTGGGGAATTTAACTTTCTTAAGGTCATAGATAAAACCGAGATATTCAGTAACGGTCATATCAAGATAAAGCGGCGGCTGTTCAGGAAGATAGCCTATACGCATTTTTGCCTCATTAGGATTTTCAAGAATATCATATCCGTCAATCGAAACGGTTCCCGCTGTAGCCGAAAGATAACCGGTCAAGATATTCATGGTGGTGCTCTTGCCTGCGCCGTTAGGGCCCAAGAAACCTAATATCTCACCGTCATTAACGGTAAAGCTGACATCGCTGACAGCAACATGCGAACCGTATTTTTTTGATAGGTTCGAAACCTGAATCATAAAATATTCCTCCAACAAAATACTTCAATTTGAATAGAGTTTACCACAAGTCAATAAAAAGAATGTTAACATTTGATAAACATTTAAAACACACATAGAGATTATAGCATAAACGAGTGCAATAATAAAGAGTTATTTTTTGCATTTAATATATAAAAATATAAGTCCAACTAAAACCAAACAAGATGGATGCGGTTTTGTGTTGACAAATAATGGGTTTGGAATTATTATAAAGGTGTATATGCCGCTGCTTTAAAAATATTGGCGGTAAGAATGGAGAAATTTAAAATGGACCCCGAACCTGCGACTTTTATTTGTATCGTATTGTTGGTTCTTCTATCAGTTTTTGGCTTTTTACTTTCTTTGGCCTATGCCGCTATAAGAAACGCGAGTGATAAAAAATTGCGCGATTTGGCGGAAGACGGAGATAAAAAAGCTATCAGAGTCTTAAAGCTTAGCGATAAGCCATCCTCACTTTCTAATACATACGGTGTGCTTATCACATTTTCGAGCGTATTCTTTGCAGCTGTTGCAGTTGTAAGATTCTTGCCGCGTTTTTCGAATTATTTAAGAGCGTCGGTTATAGATGACCGCCTCCTTGCAATAATTCTCGGCGCATTTGTAATCACTTTTGTTTGCGCTTTATGCTACTCGATTTTCTGCGTTGTTTTGCCCAGAAAGCTTGGCGCAGAGCATAGTGACCGCTTAGCACCTGCCCTTGCAGGAGCTATGACCTTCTTTAAATATGTTTTTATTCCGCTTACTGCGGTAATCGGTTTTGTCTCGGCGGTATTCGTTCGTCTTTTTGGCGGTAACCCTCATTATGATGACTCGGATGTTACCGAGGAGGATATTCTCTCGGTTGTTGATGCGGGAGAGGAAAAAGGCGTTATCGAAGAAAGCCAGAAGGAAATGATAAACAACATCTTCGAATTTGATGACCTTGCCGCAGTAGATGTTATGACCCATAGAACCTATATCGAGGCTGTTGAGATAAATGACAGCATTGAGGATATAGTTGCAAAAGCCATCGAGGAAGGCTACTCCCGTATTCCTGTTTATGAGGAGGACCTTGATAATATCAAGGGTATCCTTTATGTTAAGGATCTGCTCAAATATGTCGGCTCGGCAGTCCCCGAGAACTTCTCTGCCGCAGATTTAATGCGTGAAGCAATGTTTATTCCGGAATCTAAAAAATGCGGCGACCTTTTCTCAGAAATGACCGAAAAGCATCTGCAGATGGTTGTTGTATCGGATGAATACGGCGGCGTTGCAGGCATAGTTACTATGGAAGACCTGCTTGAGTCAATCGTTGGCAATATGCAGGATGAGTTTGATGACGAGCAAGAAGAATTTGAGCAGATAAGCGAGGATGTCTTCGAGTTTGACGGAACCTCCGCCATTGATGAAATCAGCGACCTTTTGGATGTTGAATTTCCCGAGGGCGAATATGATACCGTTGCAGGATATTTAATGTCGGTTCTGGGCCGAATTCCCGACCCCGATGAGCATCCTACAGTTGAATATGAAGGCTATTCCTTTACTGTTGTAGAAATGGATGAACGCCGCATTGTTAAAATCAAAGCCGAGCGTTTGCCCGAGCCTACAAATGAAGAAGCAGAAGAATAATTGAACTTAGAGCCCTGCGTTACAGCAAGGCTCTATTTTTTTGAATTTTAAGGAAAAAAGCAACCTATACTTAAAATAAACCAAACTTTGTTAATGGACTGTAAATTTTAAAAAACTGCTTCTTTTTTTGATAGACTTTTTATTTGACAATTGATATAATGATAAAAAACTTGCAGGAAGGAGAAAAGTATGCAGCCGAACTTTTATGAAATAAAGGCAGTTGCCAAGAAGAACTTGAAGACCCGCTGGCCTGAGGCTATTGCCGCAGTAGGAATTCTTATAGCAGTTTCCTGCTTTGACGCGCTTTTTCAATCGGTTTTGATGACCATTTTTAAGGTTGACGCCGTGTGGACTCCTTTTTCTCCAACCGAGCTTCCCTCATACAGTATTGCAGCGGGTGTTGCAATAACCGTATTCTCCGCAATTTATAATTTGGCGGTTGTTTTCCCGTTATCGTTCGGTGTTTTGAGGTGGTTTTGGAATATATCCTCTGCCTCCAACCATTCTTTAGAGGAAATTTTTTATTATTTTTCAAATACCAAAGAACTTATAAAGGCTATCAAAATATCGCTCGGTATTTTTATAAGAATGGTGCTCGGCGCCGTTCTCTGCTTTTTGCCCGGCATTATTTTGCATTATTTAACCATTCCCGATATTTATAACGCTTTGGGATTTGGTATGCCCTTTTGGCTTGAAGCATTAAACCCATTAGTCACCGTTTTTGAAACCTTGGGTCTTTTGTTTTTTGCCCTTTGGGTTATGAGATACTCGCTTTTCTTCGTTGTTCTTTTCAGTGAGCCTGAGCTTTCAGCCTTAGATACCATAAAGAAAGGCGCTCGGCTTTCAGGTGGCCAGGCATTAAGAATCTCCGGTTTTTTATTTAGCTTTTTCGGTTGGTTGTTACTTTGCTTGCTTGTTGTTCCGATTATTTTTGTTGCCCCTTATATTTTCGCCTCCTTTGCCGTTTATGGCCGCGAGGAATACCGCGCGAGAAAAGAAAATTGACCGCTTAAAATATTTTTTTAAAAAATATAAAAAAAGTCTTGCATTTTAAATAAAGCTGTGCTAATATATCCCTTGCGCCAATAAAGCGCAGCAGTCGGTGTTGATTGCGGTGAGGGTCCACCTGTTCCCATCCCGAACACAGAAGTTAAGCTCATTTGCGCCGAAAATACTTGGCTGGCGACGGCCCGGAAAAATAGGTAATGCCGACACATATGTTGAGAAAGACCGTTTTAAACGGTCTTTCTTTTTTTATATTGCCACTTTATTTTTTAAAAGT